>NZ_JAGYFX010000136.1:0-13744 GCF_019946615.1 Pseudomonas sp. BF-R-01 | reverse complement strand
CGACCATAGAGCATTGGAACCACCTGATCCCATCCCGAACTCAGCAGTGAAACGATGCATCGCCGATGGTAGTGTGGGGTTTCCCCATGTGAGAGTAGGTCATCGTCAAGATTAAATTCCGAAACCCCAATTGCGAAAGCAGTTGGGGTTTTGTTTTGCCCGCAGGAAAGTGGCGAAAAAAAAAGGGCAGCCACATTGGCGGCCCTTGAAGGCACTGCATTGTCAGTGGAACTTTGGCAGAACGTATTCAGCAATCTCTTCAATAACCTCGGCAACCGGGCGTTCGCTACGACGCACATGCAGGCCAACATGTTGTACCCCGGCTTCACGTAATGCTTGAAGCTCATCAATCAACGCCAACCGCCCGCAAATGCCGCCGAAACGCACACGTCGCATAGGGGCGTGGGGATTGGCTGCCAGATCAAGGTGGACAAAGCTGATGTAAGGTTTATCCCCACCCACCTCGCGCCACAACCCGACCCGACGCCGATGCTCATCTGGCGTGCCCGGGTAGGCGAGCCAGCCATCCATGTGCTCACCAATCCATGCGGGTGATTGTTGACCAAGACCTGCCACCAACAATGGAGCCGCTTCATCTCGCTGCGGAAGCAAGTGCGCACCTTCAGGCAGGCGGCCTTCACCCTGGTCGCGCAACAACTCCACCGTGTCGCGAAAAATCTCTCCCCTCTGATCGTAATCGACCCCAAACAATGGATATTCCATAGGCCGGTCACCACTGGCCACGCCAAGCAGTAAACGCCCATCGCTCAACTCATCAACACTGTTTGCTGACTTCAAGGTGAGCCAAGGCTGACGCAATGGAAGTACAACCGCCGCCGTACCCAACATGATGTTGTCGGTGATTCCGGCCAGGTACCCAAGGTAGGAAAAGGTTTCGAAAACCTGTGCGGCATCGCCGAAATTCGGGTCGTAAACCGGTACATCGCGGACCCACAGAGCACGGAACCCAGCCTTGTCCGCCAGCCTCGCCATCGCTGCATGTTGCTTCAGATCCGGAACACCGAAAGGGCGGTCTTCGGCAATTCGTCGGCGCTGGCCGTCGCTGGACCAATCGTTATCCAGTGGCAGCTCCAGCCCAATGGAAAAACCGTTCGAGCCGAGTAATCGTGTAAATCGTGGGTGCATGAAATGACTCCAAACAGGGAATGACATGCACCCAGTATCCACAGGCCTATCTGCAAGAAAAATGCATGAATGGGAATATCAATTTTGAACAAACCGCACGAGTCAGAAAAAACCAACCGTCGTTTTGGCCCTCAAGGACAACCGTTAGAGGAAATCGCACTAAAGTGACCGCACGGTTTTTGGTATGGTGCAGCTCGTTTTTTTAACGGACTGATTTCAAGCCTACGGATCGGCGCCCCTTTTTAGTTAAAGAGCAGCTGCAGAAATGCCCCAACCGATACCGATCAAGGACCACGAAAAAGAGACGCGCCTGGTCAACAAAAGACTGATGGCTTGCGCCTTGTTCGTCGTCGCTATCACCTGCGCACTGGTGGTGCGCATGTACGTGCTGCAAGTGGTCGAGTTTGACTATCACTCGACCATCTCCGAAAACAATCGCGTCCACGTATTGCCGATCACCCCCACGCGCGGATTGATCTACGACCGCAACGGCGTGGTCCTCGCCGACAACCGCCCCAGCTTCAACCTGACCATCACCCGTGAACGCGCCGCTGACGTCAAAGAAGAACTGGATGAGGTGGTCAATCTCCTGCACCTGCCCGCTGAAGACCGGACGTTGTTCGACAAGGCGATGAAGCAGGCGCGCCACCCCTTTGTGCCCGTCACGCTGTTCTACGAACTCAGTGAAGAGCAAATCGCCGTACTCGCCGTCAACGAATTCCGCCTGCCCGGAATCGACGTTGAGCCGCAGTTCGTTCGCCATTACCCGATGGGCGCGCACTTCGCCCATTCCATCGGCTACGTCGGTCGAATCAACGAGAAAGAATCCAAGGCCCTGGACACTGTCGAGTACCGCGGCACCCAATCCATCGGCAAAACCGGGATTGAAAAGTTTTATGAATCAGAATTGCACGGCCACGTCGGTTACGAAGAAGTCGAAACCAACGCCCAGGGTCGCGTGCTGCGAGTGCTCAAACACACCGATCCGGTGCCCGGTAAAAACATCGTCCTGAGCCTCGACGTCAAACTTCAGGAAGCCGCCGAAGAAGCCTTGGGGGATCGTCGTGGTTCAGTGGTCGCGCTCGATCCATCGACCGGTGAAGTGCTGGCCATGGTCAGCAAGCCAAGCTTTGACCCGAACCTGTTCGTGACCGGGATCAGCTTCAAGGAGTACGCGGCACTGCATGACTCCATCGACCGGCCGCTGTTCAACCGCGTGCTGCGCGGTCTTTATGCGCCTGGTTCGACCATCAAGCCTGAAGTGGCGATTGCCGGCCTGGATGCGGGTGTCGTGACCCCGCAAACCCGCGTCTTCGACCCGGGTTATTACCAGCTCCCGGACTTCGATCACAAATACCGTAACTGGAACCACAGCGGTGACGGTTGGGTGGACATGGACGCGGCGATCATGCGCTCCAACGACACCTACTTCTACGACCTGGCGCACAAGCTGGGCATCGATCGCCTGCACGACTACATGGCGATGTTCGGGCTTGGCGAGAAGGTCTCGCTGGATATGTTCGAAGAGTCTGCCGGCTTGATGCCGTCTCAGGCCTGGAAGCGTGCCACGCGCCGTCAGGCGTGGTTCCCCGGCGAAACGGTGATCCTCGGCATCGGCCAGGGTTATATGCAGGTCACGCCGCTGCAGCTGGCTCAAGCCACCGCGCTGATCGCCAACAAAGGTGTCTGGAACCGTCCGCACCTGGCCAAGACCGTGGATGGTGTGACGCCAGTGGATGAGCATCCGATGCCAAACATCCTGTTGAAAGACCCGCGTGACTGGGAGCAGGTCAACCACGGCATGCAAATGGTGATGCACGACGCTCGCGGGATCGCCCGTGCGGCGGCCCAAGGTGCGCAATATCGTATCGCCGGGAAAAGTGGTACCGCGCAAGTGGTCGCGATCAAACAGGGTGAGCGCTACAACCGGGCGAAAACCCTGGAGCGGAACCGCGACAACGCCTTGTTTGTCGGCTTCGCGCCAGCCGAGCACCCGAAGATTGTCATCTCGGTGATGATCGAAAACGGCGAGGCCGGCGGTCGCGTCGCCGGGCCTGTGGTGCGACAGATCATGGACGCCTGGTTACTCGATCAGGACGGTCACCTGAAACCGCAATACGCCACGCCGAGCAAAGCGCCTGGCGATCC
This sequence comes from Pseudomonas sp. BF-R-01, assembly GCF_019946615.1. NCBI lineage: Bacteria > Pseudomonadati > Pseudomonadota > Gammaproteobacteria > Pseudomonadales > Pseudomonadaceae > Pseudomonas > Pseudomonas sp. BF-R-01. The sequence goes on along the minus strand of NZ_JAGYFX010000136.1, from coordinate 10,450 downwards.
TCACGTTTAACCGATCAAGGCTTCACAGCACAGGCTCACGAATGCTGAGCATGTGCTGGAAGCTTTCGAGGAACACGGTTTCCGCCTGACTCATCTTCTGCTCACGATTCCACAGCAGCTGAATATCAAAATCCACCACCCCATCCTCCGGCGGCAATCGCCACAGCAACCCTTGCTCGACATCCCTTTTCACCAAATGCGTCGGCAGACAGCCAATCCCGTAACCTGCGCAAATCAATCGGTAAATCTCTTCGAAGCTCGTCGATGAAGCAACGATCTTGCCGGTAAAACCCTGCTGGTCGCGAAACAGCGTCAGAGGTGAAAGATTACCGCCGAGCTGGTCGCTGGTGAAACTGACGAAGTTTTCTGCGGCGAGCTGTTCCAGCGTCAGATTCTCTTGTCCGAACAGCCGATGACGCTGCCCGCAAAAGTACGCATAACGCTCGCGGAACAGCACCCGCTGTTCCAGGCGCGGCTGCGGTAAACGACACAGGCCGACGCCAATGGTCGCGGTCTTCTGCAGCAACGAACTGATGATGTTCGAGCTGCCCATCACCTCGACTTCCAGCTCGATTTTCGGGTGCGTTTCATGGAAATCGGCGAGGAACTCGTCGTAATGCCGCGCCTGAACACCGCTGACGGTCAGAATGCGGATCTTGCCCACCACGTCATCGTGACGACTCTCCACCACAGTGCCCAATCGCGAAATATCGCCGTAGATATCCGTCGCAATGCGCAGGACCTCTTCCCCGGTTTCCGTCAGGTCAAACCGTCTCCCGCTACGGGCAATCAACACGCATTCCAGTTGTTCTTCCAGCCGTTTCAACGCCTGGCTGACGGCTGACTGCGTGATGTGCAACCGCGCTGCGGCACGGCTCATGCTGCCTTCCTGGCCGATCACAAGGTAGGTGCGCAGCAGGTTCCAGTCGAGACGATCATTCAGAAAACGTCGGCCCACCCAGGGGTTAGTGGAAGTCATGACAATCCCATGTAGTAGCAGCGCTAATAGTAAAGATAAGAATATGAAAATTGACTAATCCTGGCATGGAAGCGATAAAGCCCACAAGCGCCACAGAGCGCAACCGTAAACAGCCTTCAGTACCTGCCCAAAACTATAAATACACAGGGTCCTTGCATGCACACCACCGCACAGCCGCGTCGAGCGGCGGCCGCTGCCTTCATTGGCACGACCATCGAGTTCTACGACTTTTACATTTACGCCACCGCGGCGGCGTTGGTGCTTGGGCAAGTGTTCTTCCCCAGCAGCGACCCGGTGATGAGTACTCTGGCAGCTTTTGGCAGTTTCGCCGTCGGCTTCATCGCCCGTCCCATGGCCGGCATGGTTTTCGGACACCTGGGCGACCGTCTGGGCCGCAAAAAAATGTTGCTGGTGACGATGGCGCTGATGGGCGTGGCAACTGCCGGCATCGGTCTGCTACCGAGCTACGCCAGCGCCGGTATCTGGGCACCGATCGGCCTGATCGTGCTGCGTTTGATCCAGGGCATTTCCGTCGGAGGCGAGTGGGGTGGGGCCGTGTTGATGGCCAGTGAACACGCGCCAGCCAAGCGCAAAACCTTCTACGCATCATTCGCCCAACTCGGCAGCCCGGCCGGTTTGTTACTGGCGTTGATTGCTTTTCGCCTGGTGACATCACTCGAACCCGAAGACTTCCTCGCCTGGGGCTGGCGTCTGCCGTTCCTCGCCAGTGGTGTGCTGATGATGGTCGGCCTGATGATCCGCTCCGGCGTTCATGAGTCGCCGGAATTCGCCAAGGCGCGGGATAACAACGAGACCGCCAAATACCCGGTGAAAGACGTGATTCGCACGTGCTGGCGGCAGATCCTGTTCGCTGCCGCCGCAGTGACCATCGGCTCGGCCGGGTTCTTCTTCACCAACACCTTCATGATCACCTACGTCACCCAGTATCAGGGCATCGCACGCTCGACGATTCTCGATTGCCTGTTCCTGGTGACCGTCATTCAGTTGCTCTCGCAACCGCTCAGCGCACTGCTCGCCGAGCGCATCGGCGAAGGTCGTTTTCTCAAGCTCGTTGCGCTGCTGTGCATGGTCACGCCGTACCCGATGTTCTTGCTGGTGGGCACGCAAAACATCCTGTTGATGACCCTCGGCATCGCCCTCGCAGTAGTGATCCTTTCGGCGCTGTACGCGGTGATCGCCGGTTACATGACCCAGGCGTTCCCGGTGCACCTGCGCTACTCGGGCATTTCCATCGCTTACCAGTTGAGCTGTGCACTGGCCGGCGGCACCACGCCGCTGATCGGCACGCTGCTGGCGAGCAAGTTTTCCGGACAATGGCTGCCGTTGGCGGTGTTCTTCACCTTGCTTTCGGCCCTGTCCCTGATCGGTGTTTGCGGGCTGGCCCGCCTGCGCGCCAACCCGGTCGTCACCCACGCTGCTAAAGAGGTGTATTCGTGAGTAAACCTGAACACATCGGCCCGGTTGAATGGAAGGCCCGTTGCGAACTGGCTGCGCTGTATCGGCTGGTCGCGCACTTTCGCATGACCGATTTGATCGACACCCACATCACCCTGCGGATTCCAGGGCCTGAGCATCACTTTCTGATCAACCGCTATGGGGTGATTTTCGACCGCATGCGCGCCTCGGATCTGGTGCGCATCGATCAGGAAGGGCGCGTCGTCGACCCGCATTACGAAGGTCATCGGGTCAACGCCGCAGGGTTCGTCATTCATTCGGCGATCCACATGGCCCGTCCGGACCTGAATTGCGTGATCCATACCCACACCGCCGCCGGCATGGCCGTTGCGGCGCAAAAACAGGGCTTGCTACCGATCAGTCAGCACGCGCTGAAGTTCTACGGCAAGTTGGCGTATCACACCTATGAAGGCATCGCGTTGTCGCTGGATGAGCGCGAGCGGTTGATTGCTGATCTGGGGCCGCACCGGGCAATGATCCTGCGCAATCACGGTTTGCTGGTCGGCGGCTCCGGCGTGGCTCAGGCGTTCCAGGAGATCCACTTTCTGGAGCGGGCCTGTCAGGCGCAGGTGGCGGCGCTGGCCGGCGGTTCAGCGTTGCATTACCCGTCGCCGGAAGTGTGTGCACACACCGCCGAGCAGTTTGACCGCGATGAGCAGGACAACATCATCGACCTGGCCTGGGAGGCCGCTTTAACTCTGATCGAATCCCAGCGCGAGTCCTATCTGTCATGAACACCGTGGTTTTGCTGTCCCGCGACACCTTGCTGCTCAAGCAACTGCAAGCCGCGTTCGCCCGCAGCGCGCCGCAGCTCACCACCGTGCTGGCGGATGATCCGCTGGCCAAAAATGCGCAGATTGCCGCGTGCTGGTTCCCTTTGCCGGGCAGCCTCGCCGCGTTACCGAACCTTCAGGTGATTCACTCGGTGGCGGCCGGCATTGATCACCTCGATCACGACCCGTCGTGCCCGGATCTGCCGGTGTGCCGGGTGGTCGATCCCGGCCACCGTCAGGGCATGACCGAATACGTACGCTGGGCGGTGATTCACTATCACCGTGGTTTCGATCATGTGCTGTTGCAGCAACAGGAGCAGCGCTGGGAGCGGCCGCTGCAACGGGCGGCGGGGCAATTCAAGGTGGGAGTGATGGGGCTGGGATCGCTGGGCAGCGCCATCGCTCAGGATCTGGCCGCTTCCGGTTATGACGTTCGTGGTTGGGCGCGCAGTGACAAGACGATAAACGGCGTGCAGACCTTCGCCGGTGCGGCAAGCCTGAAACCGTTTCTTGAGGGTGTGGAGTTGCTGATCAACTTGTTGCCGCTGACCAGCGAAACCCGCGGCATTCTTGGTCATTCAACTTTCGAACAATTGGCCAATGGTGCTGCGCTGGTGAATTGCGGCCGGGGCGGTCATCTCAATATCGACGACCTCGAACACGCCCTGAAACGAGGAAAACTGCGCGGCGCGCTGCTGGATGTTTTCGAGCAAGAACCACTACCGGTTGATCACCGTCTCTGGACAATGCCCGGTGTGACGATCACACCGCACATGGCTTCGGCGGCCTCCCACGACTGCATTGCCGAACAAGTTGCGGAGAACTTCCGCCGTTTAAATGCCGGCGAACCTTTATTGAATAACGCGGACCGATTACTGGGTTACTGAATATAAAAACTCGCCCACTCAGTTGGGCGATACATAACAACAATCCCTCACTCTCAAACGATTTACTGCCAGTCAAAACAATTAAATAAACGAGTTCTGAAGAATTCCTGGAGTCAGTGATGAGCGATCTATCGTCCGCAGAAAAGTCCGGTGCCCCACCGGAAGTTGCAATCAGCATGAAAAAAGTTGCCGTGGCCAGCGTCATCGGCACCACGGTGGAATGGTACGACCTGTTTGTGTTTGCCACCGCGTCGGCGCTGGTCTTCAACAAGGTGTTCTTCCCGGACTTCGTGCCGCTGATCGGCACATTGCTGGCATTCGGCACCTTCGCTTCGGCGTATCTGGCGCGGATTGTCGGTGCGGCATTGTTCGGGCACTTCGGTGATCGCTTGGGTCGCAAGTCAATGTTGTTGATTTCGCTGTTGACCATGGGCGCCGCCACGTTCGCGATCGGCTTGTTACCCAATTACGCGGCCATCGGGATATGGGCGCCGATCCTGTTGTTATTGCTGAGGGTGATTCAAGGCCTGGCGCTGGGCGGTGAGTGGGGCGGGGCGGTGTTGATGGCGGTGGAACATGCACCGGCCAACAAGCGCGGCCTGTACGGTTCCTGGGTGCAGATCGGCGTCCCGGCCGGGACCATGATTGCCAACCTGGCGTTCCTGGTGATCGCCGCGTGGCTGTCGCCTGAGGACCTGTTGGCCTGGGGCTGGCGTATTCCGTTTCTGGCCAGCGTGCTGCTGATCGCCGTGGGTTTGTACATCCGCTTGAACATCGCCGAAACCCCGGCCTTCAACAAGGTCAAGGAAGCCGAAGTCCAAGTGAAAATGCCGCTGGCCGAAGTCTTTCGCAAGTACTGGAAGCAAGTGGTGCTCGGCGGTATTGCGACGATGTCGACCGGCGCGTCGTTCAACATCATCGTCGCGTTCGGCCTGACGTACGGCACGCAGAATCTCGGTTTCAGTCGCAGCGTGATGCTGGGCGTGGTGCTGCTGTCCTGTGCCTGGTGCATCGTCATGCTGCCGGTGTTCGGCGCGTTGTCGGACCGTTTCGGCCGCAAGCCGATCATTGTCGCCGGCATCGTTGCCGAGGCGTTGGTCGCGTTCCCGATGTTCTGGCTGATGGACACCAAGGAGCTGTCGCTGGTGATCTTCGGCTACTTGCTGTTGATGACCGCATTCGCCGCCAACTACGGGCCTATCGCGACTTTCCTGGCGGAGTTGTTCGGCACCCGCGTGCGTTATTCGGGACTGTCGATCAGCTACATGCTGTCCGGCCTGCTCGGCAGCGCCGCAACGCCCATCGTCACCACTGCGTTGCTCGCAGCGACCGGAAAAGGCTCGTCGGTGGCCTGGTACATGATCGGCGCGGCGCTGATTTCCTTGCTGGCGCTGTTGCTGCTGACCGAGACGTTCAAGCGCGACATCAGCGAAATCCCGGCGGCGGGTCCGGCCGCCGATCAACCCGTTCGCAAACCTTTCAAATCGGCTGCGGCCTGATTCATGGAGCTCAACAGCATGCGCAGAATTCAATCCGCTCCCGGCTTCATCGGCCCGGTCGGGCCTTACTCTCAAGCGGTGGTCAGCGGCCATCTGGTGTTCACCGCCGGGCAGATTCCGGCCCAAAGCACACTCGATGAGCAGCCCGCCGATTTCACCGAGCAAGTGCGGCAAACCTTGCGCAATCTCGAAGCAATCCTGATTGAAGCCGGCTCGGGTTTCAGCCACGTGATCAAGGTCAACGCGTACCTCACCGATCCGGCGCAACTGGAGCCGTTCAATGCGGTGTATCGCGAGTTTCTCGGCCATGCGCCGCCGGCGCGAACCACGGTGTGCGTGGCGCTGTGGGGCGTGTCGCTGGAAATCGACTGTGTGGCCGAGGTGATTGCCAGGGAGCCGCAGCATGGATGAATCACAGTTGATCGAGCAGTTCAAAGCGGTGAGCTTTCCAACCCTTGGCCATTTTCTGGAGGCGGGTTTTGCCGACTCGCAACTGCGGGCGATGGTGCCCAATGTGAAACTGGTGGGCCGTGCGCTAACCCTGAAATTGGTGGGTGCCGATGCCATTGCCGTCAACCGGGCGTTGGCGCTGATAAAGCCGGGCGACGTGTTGGTGATCGACACCGGCGGCGATTGGCAACACGCACCGGTCGGCGCGGTGACCAGTTGTGCTGCGAGTTGTGCCGGGGCGGCGGGCATCGTGGTCGACGGCGCCGTGACTGATTTGCTGGAGCTGCGAGAGGGCGGATTGCCGGTCTTCGCTCGCGGCACCAGCCTGCTGACCACCAAGCTGCACGGTCGCGGCGACAGCCAGATCAACCAGCCGATTCACTGCGCAGGCGTCACCGTGCAGCCGGGTGATCTGGTGCTGGCGGACGACAACGGCGTGCTGTTTCTCGATTGGCACACTGCGGCCGGTGTCATCGATCAGGCACTGGCATCCGATCATGCCGAACCGCGCTTGCTCGAACGTTTGCGCGCCGGTGAACCGGTCGCGCAGGTGTTGCGCGTCTAAGCCGTCAGGCAGCGTTGCAGGCTCTCGATGAACATCGTCTCGGCCCGGCTCATGCGCTGCTCGCGGTTCCACAGCAAATGAATGTCCACGTCGGCAATCCCTTCGTGGGGCGGCAGGCGCCAGAGCAATCCGGCGTCGACGTCCGCCGCCACCACGTGCTCGGGCAAACAGCCGATACCGAACCCGGCAATCACCAGTCGCCGGACTTCTTCCAGGCTCGGTGACGACGCCACGATGCGTCCGCTGAAGCCCTGCTGATCGCGAAAAATCGTCAGCGGCGAGAGCATGCCGCCGATCTGGTCGCTGGTAAAACTGACGAAATTCTCCCGCTGCAAATCCCCTTGATCGACGTTCTGCTGGCCGAACATCGCATGATGCTTGCCGCAGAAAAACGCATAGCGCTGACGCAGGAACAACCGTTGCTCCAGGCGCGGTTGCGGACGGCGATTGAGGCTTAGCCCCAGCGTCGCGGTTTTTTCCTGAAGCGCACTGACGATGTCGGAGCTGCGCATCACGTCCACCTCCAGATCGACCCGCGGGTGCTGCCGATGGAAGTCCGCGAGGAAGTCATCGAAGCGTTCCGAGTAGATCCGGCTGATGATCAGCAGGCGCACCTTGCCGATCACTTCGTCGGCCGGTTGCTCCAGCACGCTGCTGACCTGGGACATCTGCCCATAGATTTCCCCGGCCAGTGCGAAGATCTGCTCGCCGACTTCGGTCAGGGCAAAACGTGGACCGCGACGGGCGATCAGTTGGCGGCCGAGTTGTTCTTCCAGACGCTTCAATGCCTGGCTCACGGCGGGTTGTGTCAGGTGCAGGCGGGCGGCGGCGCGGCTGATGCTCAGCTCCTGGCCGATCACCCGAAAGGTGCGCAGCAGGTTCCAGTCCAGTCGGTCATTGAGCAGGCGTTGCACATCGCGTTCGACCATGTGGCTCTCGATTATAAGCTGTAGTAATACTGAGCATAATAAATAGAAAATTGACTAATCATAGCCCCGGGACGATAAATCACTCCCAGACAGGCGCCGTCAGAGTGCCTTGGATTTACTGCTTTTCTCCTGCCAAAAAAACAATCAATGGAGTCCGAACCATGAAGCCCCCAGCTTCTTCCCAGCCACGTCGTGCGGCAGCCGCAGCCTTCATCGGCACCATGATCGAGTGGTACGACTTTTACATTTACGCCACCGCCGCCGCGCTGGTGTTCGGTGCGCTGTTCTTCCCCTCCGACGACAAACTGTTCAGCACCATGGCCGCGTTCGGCACATTCGCCGTGGGCTTCTTCGCGCGGCCGTTGGGCGGGATCATCTTCGGCCACATCGGCGACCGCATCGGGCGCAAGAAATCGCTGATCATCACCTTGCTGATGATGGGCGTGGTCACGGTCTGCATCGGTTTGCTGCCGACTTATGCACAGATCGGCGCAGCAGCGCCGGTACTGCTGATTCTGCTGCGCATCGTCCAGGGCATTGCCGTGGGTGGTGAGTGGGGCGGGGCGGTCTTGATGGCCGGCGAGCATGCGCCGAAAGGTCGGCGCAATTTCTTCGCGTCCTTTGCGCAACTTGGCAGCCCGGCCGGTTTGATCCTGTCTCTGCTGGCGTTTAGCGCGGTCACCCGTTTGCCGGAAGAAGACCTGATGAGCTGGGGCTGGCGCTTGCCGTTTCTCGCCAGTTCGTTGCTGCTGCTGGTGGGGCTGGCGATTCGACTGGGCGTGAACGAGTCACCGGAATTCCTCGCCAGTCGCGAACTCGCCGCCAAGAGCACGCGTAAAGAGCAGGCGCCGGTCATGGAAGTCCTGCGCACCGCGTGGCGTCCGCTGTTGCTGTGCATCGGCGCCAACACCCTGGGGATTGCCGGGGTGTATTTCACCAACACCTTCATGATCGCCTACACCACCCAGCAACTGCAGTTGCCGCGCTCGCTGATCCTCGAGTGCCTGTTTGTGGTGGCGATCATTCAGTTCTGCATTCAGCCGCTGGCGGCGTGGCTCGCGGAGAAAATCGGCGCCACGCGTTTCCTGTGCCTGGTGTCGTTGTTGGCGATGGCCTCGCCATATCCGATGTTCGTGCTGGTCAGCTCGGCCCAGGCACCGCTGATCATCCTTGGCATCGCGCTGGCGGTGGTGTGCATGGCGTCGTTCTACGCGGTGATCGCCGGGTACGTCAGCGGCATGTTCGAGACCCGCGTGCGCTACACGGCGATTTCGCTGGCGTATCAGATCTGCGGCGCTGTGGCCGGTGGTTTGACGCCGCTGATCGGCACGCTGCTGGCGCATAAATTCGCCGGTCAATGGTGGCCGATGGCGCTGTTCTACAGCCTGATTGCGGCCACATCGCTGGTTTGCGTTCTGTCCCTTGCCCGTCGCCATGCCAACGCTGAACGCGTTGAGTTAGCCACCATTTGAACTTGTAGGAGCCGGCTTGCTGGCGATTGCGGTGTGTCAGTCGACATGTTTATCGCCTGAACGCACGCCATCGCCAGCAAGCCGGCTCCTACAGGGGATCGTTGTTTCGAATATTTTTGGAGAACCTCATGTTGAAGATTAATGGCGAACGCCTGTGGGCGAGTCTGATGGCGATGGCCGAAATCGGCGCCACTGCCCGTGGCGGTAGTTGCCGCCTGGCCTTGAGCGATGAAGACAAGGCCGGTCGTGAACTGTTTGCCCACTGGTGCCGCGAAGCCGGCATGACCTTGAGCGTGGACGCCATCGGCAACCTGTTCGCCCGCCGCGCCGGCACTGACCCGGACGCTGCGCCCGTGATGATGGGCAGCCATCTCGACACTCAGCCTGAAGGCGGACGCTTCGACGGCGTGTACGGCGTGCTCGCCGGCCTCGAAGTGGTGCGCTGCCTCAACGACCTCGGCATCCAGACCCGCAAGCCGCTGGAAGTGGCGGTGTGGACCAACGAAGAAGGCGCGCGCTTCACCCCGGCGATGTTCGGCTCGGCGGTGTTCACCGGCATCATGCAATTGGACGCGGCGCTGGCGGTGCGGGATGTCGACGGCATCAGCGTCGGTGATGAGCTGAGGCGCACCGGTTATGCCGGCGAGCGTCCGTTGGGCGGCGCGGTGGATGCGTATTTTGAAGCCCACATCGAACAAGGCCCGATCCTTGAAGACAACGCCAAGAGCATCGGCGTGGTCAGCGGCGGCCAGGCGATTCGCTGGCTCGACGTGCGGGTCGAAGGCATGGCGGCTCACGCCGGCACCACGCCGATGCCCCTGCGCAAGGATGCGCTGTACGGCGTGGCGCGGATGATTCAGGCGATTGAAAGTCTGGCCACCGATTTCGCCCCGGAGGGCCTGACCACCGTTGGTGAGTTGAGCATCAACAAGTCGTCGCGCAACACCATTCCGGGGTTGGTGAATTTTACCGTCGACCTGCGTCATCACCGCGACGACGCCATCGACGCGATGGAGCAGCAAGTGCGCGCGCGGCTGCAGGCGATTGCTGACGGTCGCGGCCTGAACCTGACGATCACCCCGCACTGGATCAGCCCGGCGACACCATTCGACGCGGACTGCGTGGCGGCGGTGCAACACGCTGTGGATGCCCTGGGCTACGCTCAGCAATCGATTGTCAGCGGTGCCGGGCATGACGCGATTCACCTGGCGCGGTTCTGCCCGACGGCGATGGTGTTCATCCCGTGCGTCGGCGGCTTGAGTCATAACGAAGCCGAAGACGTGCTGCCGGAAGACGTGCGGCAAGGTACCGACGTGCTGCTCAACGCCGTGCTGTCCCGCGCCGGCAGAACTGAATAAACCCGATCCCTGTAGGAGCGAGGCTTGCCCGCGAAGGCGTCAGCACAACATCGACGTTTGAC
>NZ_JAGYFX010000135.1:0-13864 GCF_019946615.1 Pseudomonas sp. BF-R-01 | reverse complement strand
CCAAAGAGCCAGGTCGGCTTTCAGGCCGCCTCGGCGGCTGTGGCGGTAGTCGCCCCCTCGAGAGGCCGAGCGCAGGTTCTGCGCAGTGGGCAACCCGGCATGGATGCCGGGTTAGCCGCCCCCGGCCATGGATGGCCGATGGCGGCGGGCCCACGGAGCAGGACCGGAGCGAGGGGACCCTGAGCCTTGGCGAAGGGCCGAACGAAAGGGGCAAGAGCGCTTGGTTACTTGGGGCTTTTCCAAGTAACTCGCCGTAAGGGCGAAACCAATAGCAGCCGTTACCGCAGAAACGGATATGTACACATCATCCTCTTCTAAGCGGCGCCCTTTGCAAGGAAACCCTCGGGTATACTCCCGCGCTTTGTGATGCCCTGCTGGCGTCGCGGCTGAAATGTGAAGCGTCATGCAATGCGCACTTACGATTTGTCAGTGCAGCCCGCGTGGTTCTGAACCAGCCTTGCAGGGATGTTTCGGTGATTTTTGGAGTTTTTATGCTCGAACAGGCTCAACGCGTCCTCAAGGACATCTTCGGCTACGACAGTTTCCGTGGCCGTCAGGGTGCAATCATTGAGCGCGTGGCCAGTGGCGGCGACGCCCTGGTGCTGATGCCTACCGGTGGCGGTAAATCCCTGTGCTTCCAGGTGCCGGCGCTGCTGCGCGAAGGGCTGGCGGTGGTGGTGTCGCCGCTGATCGCGCTGATGGACGACCAGGTCGCGACCCTCGAAGAATTGGGCGTCGCTGCCGCTGCGTTGAACTCCACGCTAAGCGCCGAGCAGCAGCGCGATCTCGCTGCGCGGATCAAGCGCGGTGAAGTGAAGATGCTCTACCTCGCGCCGGAACGTCTGGTCCAGCCACGCATGCTGGCCTTCCTGCAAAGCCTTGAAATTGCCCTGTTCGCCATCGACGAAGCCCACTGCGTGTCCCAATGGGGCCACGACTTCCGCCGCGAGTATCTGCAACTGGGCCAGTTGGCGGAACTGTTTCCCAATGTTCCACGCATCGCCCTGACCGCGACGGCGGACAAGCGTACTCGCGAAGAAATCGTCGATCGTTTGCACCTGCAGGATGCCGAGCGCTTCCTCTCCAGTTTCGACCGCCCGAACATTTTTTACCGCATCGTGCCCAAGGAGCAGCCGCGCAAACAGTTGTTGGCGTTCCTCGCGGAGCGGCGCAGCGATGCCGGCATTGTCTATTGCCTGTCACGCAAGAAAGTCGATGAAGTGGCGGTGTTCCTCAGCGAGCAGGGTTTCCCGGCGCTGCCGTACCACGCCGGCCTGCCTAACGAAACACGAGCGCTGCACCAGAAGCGCTTCCTCAACGAGGAAGGCCTGATCATGGTTGCCACCGTGGCGTTCGGCATGGGCATCGACAAACCCAACGTACGTTTTGTTGCTCACCTCGATTTGCCGAAATCCCTTGAGGCTTACTATCAGGAAACCGGTCGCGGCGGCCGTGACGGTCTGCCGGCGGATGCCTGGATGGCTTACGGCCTGCAAGACGTGGTGATGCTCAAGCAGATGTTGCAGAACTCCGAAGGTGACGAGCGCCACAAGCGTCTGGAGCATCACAAGCTTGATGCCATGCTCTCGCTCTGCGAAGAAACCCGCTGCCGTCGTCAAACCTTGCTGGCCTACTTCGACGAAGACATGCCCGAGCCCTGCGGTCACTGCGACAACTGCGTTGACGGCGTGCAGACCTGGGACGCTACCGAACCGGCCCGTCAGGCGCTCTCGGCGATTTATCGCACCGGCCAGCGTTACGGCGTCGGCCATCTGGTGGATGTGTTGCTGGGCAAGGACAACGAAAAGGTCCGCAGCTTTGGTCATCAGCACCTGTCGGTATACGGTGTCGGCAAGGCGATGGGCGAGAGTGAGTGGCGCTCACTGTTTCGCCAATTGGTGGCTCGCGGTCTGGCCGACATCGATCTCGAAGGCTATGGCGGCCTGCGCCTGAGTGACACCTGCCGACCGCTGCTCAAGGGCGAAGTGACCCTGGAGCTGCGTCGCGACCTCAAGCCGCAAACCACGGCGAAAAGCAGCAAGAGCCAGGCGAGCCAGCTGGTTCGCGGCGAAGAACGCGAACAGTGGGAAGCCTTGCGCGCCTTGCGCCGCAAGCTCGCCGAGGAACATGGGGTGCCGCCGTACGTCATCTTCCCCGACTCGACCTTGCTGGAAATGCTCCGCAGCCAGCCGACCTCGCTGTCGGAAATGGCCACGGTCAGCGGTGTCGGTGCGCGCAAACTGGAGCGTTACGGCGAGGCCTTCCTCGAAGTTCTCGGCGGTCAGGTCGAGGCACCAAAAGTGGTGGCCGACGTGCGCCACGAATTGATAACGCTCGCGCGGGCCGGCATGACGCCGCTGCAAATCGCCGGTCAGCTGCAATGTTCGGAAAAGAATGTCTACACCATGCTCGCCGAGGCCATTGGCAAGCAGCAGTTGTCGCTGGAACAGGCGCTGGATCTGCCCGAAGACTTGATGGGGGAAGTGCAGGACGCGTTCCTCGACGGCGAGGGTGAGTTGCCGCCGGTGGCGGAGATTGCTGCGCTGTTCGCCGGTCGTGTGCCGGAAGGTGTTTTGTACTGCGTACGTGCCGCACTGCAATCGGAATTCGAGATCTGACGCTCAAATCCTGAAACGGTTGTATTGATGTAACGATTCAGTACAGAGCAAACCTTGCCTCAAGCCAAGGGTCATGCTTAGCTGACTAATAATTAGTTTTTCTCTATTTCAGTCTAACCATGAGTGTTTTATGCCGTTAACCGATCAACACCGCTTTGGCATGCAACTGGCCCAGATGTCGCGCGGCTGGCGTGCCGAACTGGACCGCCGTCTGGCCGGCCTGGGTTTGTCTCAGGCGCGCTGGCTGGTGCTGCTGCACCTCGCGCGTTTTGACGACGCCCCGACCCAACGTGAGTTGGCGCAAAGCGTCGGCGTCGAAGGGCCCACCCTGGCACGACTGCTCGACAGCCTGGAAAGCCAGGGCCTGGTTCAGCGCCAGGCAGTGCTCGAAGATCGCCGGGCGAAAAAAATCGTCCTCTGTGCACCGGCCCTTCCCCTGATCGAACAAATTGAAACCATTGCCACTCAACTGCGCCACGAGCTGTTCGACGGCGTCGATGAGGCGGATTTGAAGGTCTGCATGCGAGTCCACGGGCACATACTGGCCAACCTGGAAAAATCTTGAGGCATAAGCAAGCGCCGGCTTTTTGAGATACCCCGTTGGGCAGACTATAAAGAACTACCAGGCAATATCGTGTTCGTAACGGATGTGCGAACACGCACTGGTTGGTTTTGGTTATCTAAGGGATGCTCATGCTTGAGAGTTGGCACGTTGTATTGCGGTGTTGCGCCAGGCTGCTGCTGGCCGGTGGGTTTGTCAGCTACTCGGCATTGGCGCCTGCACTGGGCCTGGGTGAGATCACACTGCATTCGGCGCTCAATCAACCGTTGCGTGCCGACATCGCCCTGGTGGATGCCGCCGGTCTGGAGGAGGGCGAGCTGTCGGTCAGCCTGGCGACGGCAGACGAGTTCAGCCGTGCCGGTGTCGAACGGCTTTTCTTTCTCAATGACCTGAAGTTCACGCCGATCCTGCGGGGCAATCGCAGCCTGATCCGGGTGAGCTCCAACAAAGCGGTCAACGAACCCTTCCTGAATTTTCTTGTGCAACTGAACCAGCCGAACGGCCGTGTGCTGCGCGAGTACACCGTGCTGATCGATCCTCCGGGAACGCCGGGGATTACTCCGGTCACTGACGAACCCGCCGCCAGTTCACCGAACTCTCCATTCCCGAGCGTTACACCTGCCGTTGCGCCTCCACCCGTAGCGAAGAAAACCGCCCAGGCGAAGGTTGAGCCACCGGCCGCTGTACCGGTGATTGATCCTGTCGCAGAACAGCTGGCTGCCAGCGTGCAGCAAAATCAGCAACTGCAAAAAACCGTCGATGAGTTGAATGCGAAGCTGCAGGCTCAAGACGAACAGATCGCCGGCCAAAAAAAACAGATCACCGAATTGCAAACCCGCCTGGCGGAGGTCCAGCAAGCATCGCCGGTCACGCCGCAAGCAGTGGTGCCGGCCCCGGTCGTGGCACAAGAGCCCGGGGCGTTCAACTGGCCGCTGATTATCGGGTTGCTGGCGTTGCTGTTGCTGTTGATGGGGCTGATTGTTCGTCGGCAACGACAGCAGATACAGGCATTGCCCGAAGATCTCCCGGTTTTACCGTCGCGGCATGAACCGGTGCTTGATCGAACCGTAGCGCCAACTGTGAGGGCCGTCCCTGTCCATCACGAAGAGACGCCGTCTGGCGATGTGCTGGAGGGTGTGGGCATTTACCTGACGTATGGGCGTTTTTCCGAAGCGGCGGCATTGTTGCGAGAAGCCCTGGTCAAGGAACCACAGCGCACGGATCTGGCGGTGCAACTGCTGGAAGTCCTCGGTAAACAAGGGGATGTGCCAGCCTATGATGCGCAGGAGAGCAGCTTGCGAGACGCGGGGTTCGATTCCCGGCAACTTCAGGAAATCCGTGCCCGCTACCCGAAACTGAACAGCGCGGTGCCCGAGGCTGCGACCAGCGTTATCACGACACCGGTAAAATCCGAAGCAGCGCCGGGCGATGAGTTCCAGTTGAACCTGGAGGACCTGTCGATGGATTCGAGTTGGGACCTGGTCAGTCCATTCGAAAACCCTAAACCCTCGGACGAATCGCCCAAACCCGAAGAGCCGACCCTGGGCGAGCCCGAGCTGGAATGGATCGCCGAACCGGATTCACAGTCTCTGGACGACGATTTTCTCAACGAATTCGCCGATGCAGGTCAGTCGCTTGAGCTTGTACCGCTGAGACCGGAACCGGTGGAACCGAGCAACGCAGGCAAACTGGAACAGGCTCAGACCTGCATCGATGACGGCGATCTGGACAGCGCCATCGAGCTGCTGAACGAGTTGCTCAAGGACGGTGATGAGCCACTCAAACAGACTGCGCGGACGTTGTTGGCCGGTATCCGCTGACGCTCTATCATGGCGGTGCCCCTTGGCTCAGGAGTTTCGCCCGTCATGACCGCGCATAAACCGGAAATCGTCATCACTTACTGCACGCAATGCCAATGGCTGTTGCGTGCGGCGTGGTTGGCGCAAGAACTGCTCAGTACCTTTGGCGACGATTTGGGCAAGGTGTCGCTGGTGCCGGGCACCGGTGGCGTGTTTCACATTTTCTGTAACGATGTGCAGATCTGGGAGCGCAAGGCTGACGGCGGTTTTCCGGAGGCCAAGGTACTCAAGCAGCGGGTCCGCGATCAGATTGATCCGGACCGCGACCTGGGACACAACGACCGCACTCAGTGAGACGCGGCTTCGGCAGCAACCGCTTTCTTGCTTGAACCGCCGGAGAGCCTGCTGGACACGACAATCGCGACGATGATCAACGCGCCGCCGATCAGCATGCGCAGCGTCGGGTTTTCATTGAACAGCAACCACGCCATGGTGATGCCGTACACCGGCTCCAGCGCAAACACCACGGCGGCGGTTCGTGCCTTGATCACCGCGAGGCTGGCGACGAACAGACTGTGAGCGACGCCGGTACAGAATATTCCCAGCAGGCCGATCCACAGCCAGTCAATGGTGCGCACTTCGCTCAGTTGCGGTGCCGCCACCGGCAGCAAACACAACGCGACCACTACGTTCTGACACAGCGCAGCCTGTACCGGCGGAATTCTCCCGGAACTGGCGCGGTTGGTCAGCGACAGCAACGCGAACAGCAAGCCAGAACCTACCGCCCACAACAGGCCGGTGGTGGCGCCGCTGGCCAGATCGAAGTCCGGCGTGACCAGCACCAACCCGACACTCACCAGCACCACCAGCAGGATCTCGTTGGCGCGAATTCGCTCACGGAAGATCAACCCTTCCAGGATCACGGTGAACGCCGGGAAACTGGCGAAACCGAGGGTCGCGATCGCCACGCCCGCCACCTTTACCGCAATGAAGAAACTCACCCAGTGTCCGGCCAGCAACAAACCGCTGAGCAGCAATCGGCGCCAGTCCACGGCGTCGAGTTTTTGCCAGCGGGTGTGGCTGGCGAACCGTGCGAAAAGGGCCAGGGCGAGCACGGCAAAGGCCGCACGACCGAAGACGATAACGGCGGGGGAGGCGGCGGCGAGTTTGCCGAACACACCGGTCAGGCCAAACATCAATGCGCCGATATGCAGTGCGCCCAGGGCGGTACGGGGAGTCATTGCGATCCTTGATAAACATAACCAACAGAGGTGCAGTCTAGAGGGCTGTCGGTATGCCTGTCTGTCGTCAGGCTCGCATCATTTGTCGCCAGCCTCGCGCCGCAATTTGCCGGGTGAGACACCAAACTCCCGCAGCACCGCCGCTGAAAATGCACTTTGAGAGCTGTAGCCGACCCGACTCGCAATCTCGCCAACGGGCAATGCTGAATCGCGCAACATACTCACGGCCATGTGCAAGCGACGGCTGCGGATGTAGTCCATCGGCGTCTGCCCGCATTCAGCGACAAATCGCGCATGCAGCCGAGCGCTGGACAGCCCGGCAATGCGCGCCAGATCGGCCACTTGCAACGGATAGGCCGCGTATTGATCGATGTGCGCATTCAAGGCGGCGTACGGCAGACGCCGACCGCCCACCCCTTCGCTTTTGGCGTTGTTGAGGCTGGCCAGCAACAGTACCGCGCCTTGTTGCGCGATCAGCGGGTCGCTGACCTGACTGCCCGCCAGCCAACTGACCAATTGGCTTTGCCCGGCATCCAGCGGCAGGCGCCCGGCGTTGTCGAGCAAGCGGCGGCTGGCATCGGCGTGCTCGCCAAGGGACTGAACCACCCATTGATCGCTCGGCACGTCCAGCACCAGGCAGCGGCTGCCATTGGCGCTGCCGCACGCATGATGGAAGCCGGACGGGACGACCACGAAACTCTGCTGAACCACCTGGCTGCCATGCCCGTCGACTTCGAAATCCAGCGCCCCCGACAACCCGAACACCAGTTGCGCGTGGTCGTGGCTGTGGACGATCAGGTCGTGAGTGTATTGGCGCAGCGTGAGGATCGGTCTCATCGCAGGTCTCCCGATTAAGGCCGTCAGTCTACACCGAGGGCGTTCATGTGCGTTGTCACAGGACTGACTTGTCCCTGTCATGGGCAATTAACCCGACCGGCGCAAGCTTACGCAAACAATCGCAGAGGGTTGCCCATGACCAGCGCCGAGCTCGCCAAACCCAGTCGTAAGCAACGTGTGCGGACCTTGTGGATTTCCGATGTGCATCTGGGCACCCGGGATTGCCAGGCCGAGCACTTGTCGCAGTTTCTCAAGGGCTACCACGCGGACAAGATCTACCTGGTCGGCGACATCATCGATGGCTGGAAGCTGCGCGGCGGCATGTACTGGCCCCAGGCGCACACCAACGTGATCCGTCGTTTGTTGACCATGAGCAAGCGCGGCACCGAGGTGATTTATGTCACCGGCAACCACGACGAATTCCTGCGCCGTTACTCGAAGCTGATTCTGGGCAACATCCAGTTGGTGGACGAAGCCGTGCACGTGACCGCCGACGGCCGTCATTTGCTGGTGATCCACGGCGACCAGTTTGACGTGATTACCCGCTATCACCGCTGGCTGGCGTTCCTCGGCGACTCGGCTTACGAATTCACCCTGACCCTCAACCGCTGGCTCAACCATTGGCGTGCCCGGTATGGCTACGGTTACTGGTCGCTGTCGGCGTACCTCAAGCACAAAGTGAAAACCGCGGTCAGCTTCATCAGCGACTTCGAAGAAGCCATCGCCCACGAATGCGTCAAACGCGAATTGCACGGCGTGGTGTGCGGGCACATTCACCATGCCGAGATTCGCAAGGTCGGCGAGGTGGATTACCTCAATTGCGGGGATTGGGTGGAGTCGTGTACGGCGCTGATCGAACATTGGGATGGCACGATCGAGTTGTACCGGTTGGCGGATGCCCAGGCGCGGGAGGCGGAGTTGAAGGCCATCAAAGTCGCCGAACCCGCGTAGGCAGGTCAGACGCCTTCGCGGGCAAGCCTCGCTCCTACAGGGCCAGCGCAAGCCTGTAGGAGCGAGGCTTGCCCGCGATGAGGCCAGTCCTGACACCGCAAATCTGTCAGGCCGGCGCGTGTTCTTGCATCGCCGCCCTGTAAATCGAGTTCTTCGGATGAGCAAACAACCGCTCCATCATCGGCTCGAAGAAGCTCAGCGGTAACGTTTCATACTCGGGATCAAACGCCGCCGCATCATACTTCGCGCAAAACTCGATGGTCGCCTGATACTGCGGATGCCCGCTGAATTGCTCGCGCAAATGCCGGTCCATCCCCAAGTGATGGAAAAAGTAGTACCCCTGGAAAATCCCGTGTTTCTCCACCATCCACACATTCTCGGCGCTGACAAATGGCTTGAGGATCGCCGCCGCGATGTCCGGGTGGTTGTAGGAGCCCAACGTGTCACCGATGTCGTGAAGCAGGGCGCACACCACGTACTCTTCGTCGCGGCCATCGCGCCAGGCGCGGCTGGCGGTTTGCAGGGAGTGGGTCAGGCGATCCACCGGGAACCCGCCAAAATCACCCTCCAGCAGTTTCAGGTGCGCCATGATCCGTTGTGGTAATTGCCTCGCGTAGGCACTGAAGTCGGCGGCGATGATCGCCCAGTCTTCCTGCGTGCCGTCCTGCATGTGGGTGAAGCGGGCATTGGCATTCATCGGCTAGTCTCTCTTTGCTTTTCTATAGCGGCTGCGCCTAGAACGGTACGCGGCCCAGAATCATGTCGCGAAACATCACAAAATCGCCGAGCAGGCTGTAAAACGGATGTTGAAAGGTTGCAGGACGATTCTTTTCAAAGAAGAAATGCCCGACCCAGGCGAAGCTGTAGCCCGCCAGCGGAATGGCCAGCAGCATCGACCAGGCACCTTTGCCGATGGTCAGCGCCAGAATGCAAATAACCAGCGTCGTGCCAATAAAGTGCAATCGTCGGCAGGTACTGTTGCTGTGTTCGCTGAGGTAATACGGGTAAAACTCAGCGAAGCTGTTGAAACGTCTGATGTTTTCCACGACTGCGATCTCTGTGGTTATTGTTCTGACTGCAAGTTGTTCTGCGGGTAGCTTATTTGAGTCTAGAGTGATCATTGGCATCAGCCAGTGACAATGGGCGCCACTTTAGTATCCTTCGGAAATTGGCCGTAGCATGCGGCTCATCATGTAAGTAGACGCCATGAGCGAACGAACGACTTCTGCAAGTTGGGCGATGGGGATTGTCAAAGCACTGGAGATGGACGGCCTGGATTGCCGGGTTCTGTTCAAGCAGCTGGGGCTCGACTACGCGTCACTGGACGATCCGGATGCGCGCTTCCCGCAAGATTCCATGACACGCCTGTGGCAGCGCGCGGTCGAGCTGTCCGGTAACCCGGCGATTGGCCTGAACATGGGCAAGGTCGTGCGACCGGCGTCATTCCACGTGGCTGGGTACGCCTTGATGTCCAGTCAGACCCTGGCCGAAGGCTTTCAGCGCCTGGTGCGTTATCAGCGGATCATCGCCGAAAGTGCCGACCTGAGTTTCCGTCTGCTGGATGAGGGGTATGCCCTGATTCTGACGGTCCACGGCGACCATCTGCCGCCGACCCGACAAAGTGCCGAAGCCTCGCTGGCCTGCGCGCTGGCGCTGTGCGGCTGGCTGACCGGGCGCACCCTGCAACCGCGCAAGGTGTTGGTGCAGGGCGAACAGCCCGTCGATCTCGAACCGTATAAACAAGCCTTCCATGCGCCGCTGGTGTTCAACGCGCCTTATGACGCGCTGATTTTCGAGCGCGCCGACATGGAAGCACCGCTGCCAACCGCCAACGAGGCCATGGCGCTGCTGCATGACCGCTTTGCCGGGGAATACCTGGCGCGCTTTTCCGAAAGCCGCGTGACCCACAAGGCCCGTCAGGTGTTGTGCCGTTTACTGCCTCAGGGCGAGCCCAAGCGCGATACCGTGGCGCAGACGCTGCACTTGTCGCAACGGACGTTGCAGCGACGCTTGCAGGAGGAGGGCACGAGTTTTCAGACGCTGCTCGATGACACCCGGCGCGAACTGGCCGAGCAGTATCTGGCGCAACCGAGCATGACCCTGCTGGAAATTGCCTACCTGTTGGGGTTCGCCGATCCGAGCAATTTCTTCCGCGCCTTCCGACGCTGGTTCGATGCCACCCCCGGCGAGTACCGGGTGCGGCTGATGGATGCGCCGAACCAGGTCAGTGACGCCAGAACGCCGGAATACACAGAACAAATACCGTAATGATCTCCAGTCGGCCGAGCAGCATGCCGAACGACAGAATCCACTTGGCGGCATCCGGAAGGGTGGCGAAGTTGCCCGCCGGGCCAATGGTTTCGCCCAGTCCCGGGCCTACCCCGGAAACGGTGCTGGCGGCGCCAGTCAGCGCGGTCATCCAGTCGACGCCGAGCAGCGACAGCAGCAGGGCGATCACACAGATGGTAATGGTGAAGAAGAACGAAAAGGTCAGGATCGAACGCACGATCTCTTCATCGAGGCGATGGCCGTTGTACTTCTGTTTGATCACCGCGCGCGGGTGAATCAACTGGTTAAGGTTGGCCTTGAGCAGAATGTAGGCGACCTGGAAACGGAAAATCTTGATCCCGCCTGCAGTCGATCCCGAGCAGCCGCCGACAAAGCCCAGATAAAAGAACAGCATCAGCGAGAAGTTGCCCCACAGGCTGTAGTCCCCGAGTGCGAAACCGGTGGTGGTCACCACCGACGTCACGTTCAGCGCCACATGCCGTAGTGCATCCAGCCAATGCAACTGAGTGGTCCACCAGTACCAGGTGGTGAGCACCAGCCACGTCACCAGCAACATGCCGAGCAAACCTTGAACCTGTTCATCCTTGATCAGCGCCTTGCGGTTGCCACGCAACGTTGCCACGTACAGGGTGAACGGCAGGCTGCCGAGAATCATGATGACAATCGCCACCCAGTGCACCGCCGGTTGCGTCCATTTGGCCAGTGACTGGTCGGACGTGGAGAAACCGCCGGTGGAAATCGCCGACATCGCGTGGTTGATCGCATCGAACGGGCTCATCCCGGCCCACCAGAACGCCAGGCTGCCGAAAATGGTGATGCCGACGTAGGCTGCTACGATCAAACGCGCCACCATGTGCGAACGGGGCATGACTTTTTCGGAACGGTCCGACGACTCGGTCTGAAACAGCCGCATGCCACCGATACGCAGCAACGGCAGAATCGCGACGGCCATGCCGATAAAGCCGATGCCACCGATCCAGTGCAGCAACGAGCGCCACATCAGGATGCCGGGGGACATGTCATCGAGGTGGTTGAGTACCGTTGAGCCGGTGGCCGTAATCCCGGACATGCTTTCGAAGAATGAGTCGGTGTAGCTGATGTGCTGGGTCAGCAGGAATGGCAGCGCCGCAAAGATGCACACCACCAGCCAGCTGCTGACGGTCAGCAGGTACATGTCCCGCGGGCGCAAGTGCACGTGCTCGGGGCGGCCGGGGATCACCAGCGCCAGGCCGGCGACAAAGGTGATCATGCTGGCCCAGAGGAACGACGGCAGATCGCCGGTGCGATCGAAAATCAACAGGGTGGCCATGGGCACGACCATGGCGATCGCCAGCGTGATCAGGAAGAGGCCGATGATGAAACCAATGAGACGTAAGGTCGGCAACGCCATGAAGTCCGCTCGGGCTGAAAGTAGGAAGGGCGCCATTCTACCCGTGGGGCAGGGCATGTAAACCGGCATCCCCGTGGCACTTGCAGCTAGAATAGCCGGACATTTTTTTCAGGAGGTGGCCGATGCAGGCTCTCGACGCTTTGCTCAACCGTGTTTCCGTTCCACGACTGATCGACCCGGCCCCTACCGCCGAGCAGCGCGAAGTGCTGTTTAACGCCGCGATGCGTGCGCCGGACCACGGCCACTTGCAGCCTTGGCGCTTCCTGACAGTCGAAGGCACAGCGCGCGAGCAGATGGGCGAGTTGCTGGCCGAAGCCGCGAAACTGCAGGACAGCGAAGCGTCCGAAGCGGTGCTGGACAAGGCCCGCAATGGTCCGCTGCGCGCACCGTTGGTGGTTGTGGTGGTCGCGCGGTTGCAGGATCACGTCAAGTATCCGAAGTCCGAGCAGTTGCTGGCGGCCGGCTGTGCGGCGCACGGGATTCTGCTGGCAGCCTATGCGCAAGGTATTGGCGCAGTCTGGCGCACCGGTGAGTTGGCGTATTCGGCGCATGTGGCCAAGGGCTTGGGGTTGGCTGAAGGGGAAGAGGTGATTGCTTTCCTGTACCTGGGCACGCCGCTGAAAGAACCGCGTGTTGCAGAGAAAGTCGATCTGGCTGAATTCGTCAGCGCCTGGCCCGGCAAAGCCTGACACCACCAATCAACTGTGGGAGCGAGCCTGCTCGCTCCTACAGGGGGATTACGGTTGGACCAGGGCTCCGGGTACTAACGGTAATTCCAGACTGGCAATGAACCCGCCATCCGGATGATTGGCCAACACCAGACTCCCGCCATGCCGCTCCGCCGCCCGGCGTGCAATGGCCAACCCCAAGCCATGCCCGGCGGCTGTCTGCCCCGGCGCTCGATAAAACGGCTCACCCAACTGGCTCAAATGCTCGGTGTCGACCCCCGGCCCATGGTCACGCACGCTCACCACAATCCGCTCACCCTGACGCACTGCCTGCATTTCAATCGATTGCCCCACCGGGTTGAAGCGCTGGGCGTTGCGCAGCAGGTTGTCCACGGCGCGCTCGATCATCGTCGGCCAGCCTTTGAGATTCAGTTGCGGTTCCGCGTCGAGGCGAACGTTCTGCTCCGGCGAACCCAGTTGCGCATCCTTTTGCAGCGAGTTGAGCAGCGCATTCAGATCAACGTCTTCTGCGCTGGCGTTGTCGGCATCGACCCGCGCCAGTACCAGGATCTCGCTGATCAGCGCTTCGAGGCGGTCGCACTCGCGGGTCAGGCGCGGCCAGAGTTTTTCCCGTTCTTCGGGGTTGGCCCGTTCGGCCAGTGCCAGCGCTATGCGCAACCGGGCAAGCGGTGAGCGCAATTCGTGGGACACATCGCGCAGCAATTGGCGCTGACTGCCGATCAGGCTTTGCAGCCGTGAGCCCATGCGGTTGAAATCGTTGGCGAGCACGCCGAACTCATCGCGACGGTTGGCCAGTTTCACCAGGCTGTTCTGTTGATAGGTGGTTTGCCCCAGATCATGTACCGCGCCGCGCAAGCGGCTTAGCGGGCGGGTGATGGACAGGGTCACGAACAGGCTGAACAGGGTCAGCACCACGAGCGCGATGCCCAGCGCACTCAGTGGCCAGAGCAGGCTTTCGCGGTGCCATGAGTCCAGCTCCGGGTGCGGAATACGATAAATCAGCAGGTAGGTGTCGCCGGTTTTTTCACTGGTGTACTCGGCGGTCAGACGCCGCCACGGCAGGCGTCGGTCATCGTTGTTCTGCCGTGCTTCGAAGGCGGCGGCGCGGCGCGGAAAGGTACCGCGAACGAGCGGGTCACCGCTTTCGTTGAGCACCTGAACGTCGATGTGATACTGGCGTTTGCGCTGTTCGAGAATGTCCTGGGCGGCTTCTTCGCCCTGGGCTTCGTAGGTTTGCGTCCATTCTTCAGGCAAGGTGTTGAGGCCCGGGTGGCGACTGAGAATCCACGCGTCCTGGTTGAGCATGTGCCCGAGCAGAATGGACAACCCTGCCACCAGAGCGATGGCCAGCCAGAAGCTGGCCAGGATACGCCAGAACAATGAGCGCACAGAAAATCCTCAAGCTGACTGAATTCCATGTGGGAGCGAGCCTGCTCGCGATGGCGGTGTGTCAGTCAAAGTAACTTGGTCTGATACACCGCCATCGCG
>NZ_JAGYFX010000134.1:0-14106 GCF_019946615.1 Pseudomonas sp. BF-R-01 | reverse complement strand
GTACCGCACCCCGCCTTTTCCCGCCCCCTATTGTTGCCCCTCGACCCAACGATCTGCGCTGAACACCGCCGCGGTCCATCGAGGAAATATCATGACGACACCTGCACTGCCGTATTTTTTTGACGAAGCCTTGTCTGCATCCACTGCCGCGCTACTTGGCGAACGGGAAACCGAGCTAGGCTTTACCCTGGACGATCTGGACTGGCTGAACACGGTTTATAAGCCGACCCAGGCAGCCCGCAAAGCCCATGAAAAACCGATGCAGGCCTTCCAGCTGCTGCTGTCTTTGCCCGGCAAGGCCGGCATTCCATTGGCCGGTGCCTTTGCCATGAGCCGGCCCAATAATGGCGCGGTCACGCTCTTCACACCGTGCAAAGGCCTGGTCAAATTCGCGGGCATGGCCGACCTCAAAAGCAAACTCAAAGAATGGTTGGCGCAGGCCACTGAAAAAAGTGAGCTGTTGCGCTTCCACTCCATCGAACAACGCCTGCCCTTGGCCGCCGCCGCTGCACTCGATATTTCCACTCAGGAAATCGAAGGCGCGGTATTCGAAGACCAGGAACTCACGCTCAAGCAACAGCAGGAACAAAACATCAAGGCGATGGCGGACGAGTTGGTCAAAATGCCCACCTTGCAATCAATGCTGTACGACCTCCTCAAGCACGCGTTGTCCAAGCCATTCCCCAAACTGGACCAGCGGCTGACGCGGCTGAACAGTTTTGTCAGTACGGGTTCTGCGTTTGATCAACGTGGAACGCCCCATGGGATTGCAACGATGTCACTGAGCGAGGCCCTCCTGCATTTTTACCTGACGAATCAGTGGCCGACGGGCGCCTCCAGGGTGTTTACCCATCCCGAGCACGCCACCAGCAGCAATGCAGATAACCAGACCTGGGAAAGCGCCGTAAAAAAAATCGCGCAAGGTTTTACGCCTCACCTGCACAGCCTGCTCGAGACGTTCTGGGACTCGCTCATGAGCAATGGCTTGTCGCGCCGGGCTTTTTTCACCGAGGGCCTGCAAGACACTTTTCACGCAAGGCTGTTAAACCAGCACCAGCAGGGCACTTTGACGACAGAGCAATACCTGCGACTGATGAATGTCAGCCTCCCCCCGGCCACGGTCGATCCCCTTCGCATCGAAAAAGTGCGGTTCACCGCCCCCTTCAAACAATTCGCAGAGCTTGCCTCGACCTTGATGATCGGCGGCGCGAACACGCTGGGTTTCCTGTACAGCCCGTCCCGCGGCATCGAGGCCACAAGCAACCTGCCAGCAGTGAAAAAAATCGCCCTGCAAATGCTCAACAGCGCAGAGCATGAAGACACGCTGCTCAAGTTCATGTCATTGAACGAACGCTGCACGTTTCTTGGACTGGTACTGAACGATCGGGTGATCGTCGGTGAACCCATCGTCGGCCCGGTGTTTGCAGGCGTGATGACTGACATCATTGATAAACAACGGCAAAACCTCAGCCATGCCTTGAGCCGTTACCGTGAAAGCGAAGGCACGCTGGACCCTCACGCCTTGCTCGACAATGCCCTGGACGTCCGGGCATTGATCGATCCCCGCTTGCTGCTGCCTGAAGCCGTGGGACGCTGGAGCACTCGACCGGACCATGGCGTGAATGCGCGGCCGGCCACCGTGCGCGCCGAGTCGGCCAAACAGGAGCTGTCGCTGCTGAGCTCGGTCGAACAGGCGCTTGATCAAGTCCTTGAAAAACACCCGGTCATTCCCACAACAACCCGCACGTTCGCCGCGGCGCAAAGCCTCGTCAGTTCATCATTGGCAGGTTTGAAATCGAGTTTTACCCACACACTGTCAACTGCACTGCGCAGTGAATTGAAGCTTCGCGCCGTCTCACGCACCCTGGGTGCGGCGGAACAGGCGATCATCAAAACCGTGCTCGATACGCCTACAAGCGCGGACCGAGCAGCATTGAACGGCTTTTTACCGGAGGTCTTTTCCCTGGCGTTGAAGGCCGGCACCGCGGCAACCCCACTGAAACTGGCCAGCTGTTTTGTCCTGACTGAACGGGGCGGCCTGGATCCGCTGCACTCGGGCAAGGCCATTCTGTGGACGCCGGCACTGGGATTTGAAGCCTTCAAGGCACTGACGCCGCTAAAGGAAGAGCTCGAACGACGCCTTAAAGACAAGAATCATCGTTCCATGCTGCTGGAAAACCTTGGCCGTAGCGAGCGATTGCCAGACAGGGCCTACACACTGGCGCCGCTGCAACAGGTCCATGGGCATTTTCTCGACAGTGTGCAAAGGCCCTTTGTTGATCTGGACCAGACCTTCGTCACCCGCGCGCTGACCACCCCGCTCTCCCCCGCGCCGCTGGCCAGTCTGCTGAACCTGGTGGCCCTGCGTGAGCCGATGACCGGGCTAAGTCGTGCGACCGACATCGCCCAGTCCCTGATCACCCAGCAAAAACTGCCGGCCTGGCTGGCCAAGGCGCCGATCAAAGACTTGATCCTGCATGGCGAACTGCTTCAGCAATACCTGAACAACGTCAAAGATGACGAGGATTACCTCACCGGCATCCGATCATTGAAGCAAACCACCCACCATGAACTGGAAAAACAACTCAAGGCCGACAATTTCACCATCAATCCGGACAAGGTCCAGGTCGAGATCAGCGCCAGCCCCTGGTCTGCGTCCAGCAAACAGACCCTGACCGATTTTGCGCTGGCTCACCTCAAGGATCTGGACACTGTCTCGCTCAAACTGACGTCGCTGGACACCACGGTCATTCCGGAGGGCATGGACGAACGCTACATCAAAGACCTGATGCACAAGCTGAAACCGGGTGAACATCAGCAGAAAATACTCAGCGCGGCCCTCGCAGACACCGAGGCAAACGCGATTCGCAGACAGCGTTTTTACACGCAACTGCCCTGGCAACTGATGCACCACGCCCACGTTGAAAAACTGCTGGAGCGCCTGAGCGAAACCGGGTTCGATCTGATCCGCCAGGTCATGGACATGCCAGACGCCATCGCCCGTGCAGCCGTCGATGGCGCCCACGCGATCATCCGGCCCCTGGAGTTCCTCGGTGTCAGGAGCGGACAAACCGTCAAAGTGCCAGGCGTCTATCTGATCTGTTCATCGGCCGACAGCACGGCGCCGCAGGTGCTTGTCGCCCCTCACAGTCCACGGCACGGGATCAAGGAATACCAAAGCGAAACCCAGCTGCTGGCAGAACTGAAGACGCGCGGCGCACTGCTCGACTGGGTGCTCATGAACCTGCCGCAACCTGAGCGGATCTTGCTCGAAACCCGAATGGCAACGCGCAGCAACCGGGCTACAAGAGCCGCACCTGTGGCCACGGGCAATGCCGATACCGACGTCAAGCTGGCGTCCAACCCGATCAAGGGGCACCTGTTCGGGCACTTATTCCATGACAATGCCGCGTTGTTGGGCCGGTTGCTCGGTTGTCAGTCCGATAACCAAAAGCAGAGTGCATGGGCAACCATCAAACATGTTCTGGGCGAGGACCTGCACGAGGCGTATTCATTTTTCATGGGCAAGCTCGCCTACCCTGTCACGGTGTACCACAGCTACCTTGACATCAAACAATCCGCCGAAGACCTGCAGACGCACAAATGGGGCGCGGCCATCAGAGAATTCATCAGCGGCATTGCTCAACTCGCTTCGTTGCGCCAATCGCTGGACACTCACGCACCGCCGACTTCCACGCCAGCCGAACCGCCACCGGAAAAAACCGATGCCCGCTGCAAATGGCAGGACATCAAGGTGACCGCCCCCGAGCGCACAGGCTTGAAGCGTCATGAAAGCCTCCACATCGACCTGGGTTCGCTCAAGCCCGACTCAACGCCCGGGCTCTACGCGCACCCGACGACCAAGCAACTTTACGGGCCGGTGGAAGGCAAAGTGTTTCCGGTGACCAAACGCGGCACCCACTGGCGCATCGCCGACACAAAGACGCTTGGCCCTTATCTACGGCAAAACGAATCGAAACAATGGGTGCTCGACCGAGATACACCGACGCCGCAATTCGGCCTTATCCGTCGGCTCGATGCTTTGTACGCGGCTTGGGAGGGCATGAACATCGACGCCCAGGGAATGCCGAAGATACGACGGGTTTTCCCGCAAAAGGCTCGTCAGATCGACGAAGCGCTGGACCAGGCAACGACCTATGCCTGGAACAGCTTTCGTAACCTGCAATTGCTGAAGACATCCGACGACAAAGCCACTCCCGTGCATCAACTCATCAAGCGTTTCATTGATGTGCCAGAGGTGTTGCCCGCGCATGTCGAGAAACTGGAAAAGGCCGTGGGAGACATGTTTACCGCCTTGCTGGACCCAACACTCAGAAAGACCAACTCCAATCGGTTTGTTGTCGGCAAGGTAGTCGAAGGCGCAGACAGTACATTCGGTTTTATCATTCCCATCGATGCACAGAAAAAAATCTATCTGGCAGAAAAATTCTTCTATCCCGGTTTCGACAACTACCGTAAACATCTTTCCGACACGGCCTTCCCGATCGACACGCATGCCCGGGCGGTGACCCTTCTGCATGAGCTTTCGCATATTGCGTGTAAAACCGAGGACATTGCTTATCTGGACCCTGTCAGACCCTTCGCCGAGCTGATCGGCACAGCCAGCGGGACCGCCACTGATCTCAAGAATGCACTGACCACCCTTCAGGACACCGCACTGTCGCTCAAGACTCCTTACACACAATTGTTCATGACCCAGGATCCCGACACCGGCGAGTGGGAAGACCCGGGAAGTTCAACTTTTGAAAATACCGATCGGGTAAAAACGCATATCCTTTCGTTGACCGGTGCAGACAACCTGAGCGGTGCTCGCGAGACCTTCAAAAGGAACTCACTGACCCGGCTGGCGGTACAACTTGGAAATGCCGACAGCGTGGCCTGGTTAATCAGTCATCTCGGCCGCGAGTTACACGTCAATACACCTTGAGTCCAGAAAATAAACAGCCGTTTGATGGGTAAATGCCATGACGGCTGTTCTCGCAGACTGCCCTCAAGGTTAGAATGCAGGAAATCAGGATGAGTCAATGACCGACACCCCTCTCTCGCAAGCCCAATATGACGCCATCACCGATGCCGCTGCGCACTGGTGCATGCGTTTGCACGCTACCGACTGCACGGCCGAGGAACGGCAGGCATTCAAACAGTGGCTTGACGCTGATCCACTGCATGCGTTCGAGTACGAGGCCATGCTGGAGATTTGGGATGTCGCGGGAGATTTGCCTCGTCCCGAAGCCGTCATGCCCGTCGCTCGCCTCCAACCCACAACGCCTTGGCGCACGTTCGGCATCGCTGCCGCCGTGTGCGCCCTGGCGTTGCCGCTGGCGGCTTTTAGCGGGTGGAGCCTGGGCTGGATTCCCAACTCGTACCAGCATTTCGAAGCCAGCAATACGGTCCGCCAGGTCACATTGAGCGATGGCAGCCAGGTCGAACTGAACCTTGGCACCGAGCTGACTTACAGCAATTACAAGGATCAGCGTCGCGTCAGCCTGGAAAAAGGCGAAGCTTTCTTCAGAGTCAGCCACGACGCAAACCACCCGTTTATCGTTCGGGCGGCGGAAGGCAGAATCCGGGTCACCGGCACCCAGTTCAATGTCTGGATGTACGAGGATCAGGTGCGCGTCAACCTGATCGAAGGTTCGGTTCTGGTCAGCAGCAACAATGACCTGCCAGGTGATGGCCTGCGGCTTGAGCCATCGATGCAGGCGCGCTACAAACACGGCGACTTCACGCCGCAAATCAGCCAGACCTACGCCAACGACAGCTCGCTGGCCTGGCGTCACGGCAAACTGGTGCTCGATAACCTGGCGTTGTCCGAAGCCCTGCCATTGATCAATCGCTACCTGAACACCCCGGTGATGGTCGCCGACAGCAGCACCGGCTCAATCCGCCTCGGTGGCATCTACAACATCAAGGAACTCAACAGCCTTGTGGCGACGCTGCCCAAGGTGTTGCCGGTCTACCTGACCCGCAACAAGGAAGGCAATCCGGTCCTCAATTCCATGCCGCAGCAACCGCCTAAAAGCTGAAGGCCGCAACCCTCGCGGGGTGCGGCCTTCTTTCTGAACGCAAACTCTGTTCGATTTACTGTTTGGCCACCTTCGCGGCTTTTTCATCCTGCTCGCGTATTGTCTGTGTCTGGTACTGCGGGTCCGAAGTGATCTGCTGTTCGGTGAACGGCAACACACTCAACTGTTTCTTCGAGAAGGCCAACGTCTGGTCATTGGCGTGCTTTGAGGCCGGGTCGCTGGACAACGAAAACGCCAACAGCCCTTTGGCCTGCGGTCCCTTGTCGTCGAACGTCACCACTTGCAAATAGCTGGTGCCACTGACCACTTCACGTTTGCCGTCGGTTCTCGGCACGCTCTGAATCGCGTTATACACGCCCAGGGTGCCCGGTCCGCCGTGAATCGGCGTCTGCTGGCCACCGCTGCTGACCACCTGGATATCGCCCCAGCGGCTGTTCGTCTTGAGCCCCGATGTGTTGACCGATTCCACCGACGCCAGCATCGCCTCGCGCACAGCCTTGGCAACTTCCACCCGCTCGACCGCCAGGCCGCGAGGCGTGTGTTGCGGGTCTTTCGGATCAAACACCACACGCCAGACATCGGGCGCTTCCTGCAGCGCATCCATGACATTCTGAAAATGTACAAACCCCACGCCGCTGTCCAGATTCGCGCTGCGGTCCCAGGCTTTCAGACTGGCACACAGCGGCGTGAGCGTCGGCGCGTCGGCGCCCAGGTCTTCAGCGCAGAATTTCAACAAATCAGGCATCACTTGAGTCGCCTGGTACACCTGATCGTCCATCACCATCTGTTGCAGATCGGTCGCGGCAATCGGGCCAGTCTTGTTCAGTGTGGCCAGGCGATCCAGGGCAAAACGTGAGCGCAGGCCCAACGGCTGGCTGTCCTGGCTGATCAGTGGCGAGAAACCGGTGAGCGGTTGTGCCGGGTTGGCCATCCACGCCGAATCGTTGGAGTGCTGCACAAAGTCCTTGCGCAGCAACTGCGGTAATGTGTCCGAGGCATAAATGCCTTTTTGCGCCGCCGCCGGGTCGATGTCCCAGGCACAAGCGCTGTTGGAACCGTCGAGCACGATCATCTGCAACCCGGCCCGTGGATCGCTGCACGCGGCCAGTTTGTCGGCGCTGACGTTCGGCACCACCGACAGGTTCATGTACAGCGTCTGCCCCTGATCGTCCGCCGCCAGGGTGTTGACCCACGGGATGCCCTGGATCTTGTGAACCGATGCCTGCAATTCCTTGAGGCTGACCGCACGATTCATCGCGTACCACTGCTGCAACACCCGGTCGTTATCGAGGTTGGCATCGCGCAGGCTGTAGGCGAACTGGTTATCCCAGTCCAGTTTTCCCGGCCATTGCACGATCGGGCCGAATTGCGAGCTGTAGACCACGCGAGAGACCGACCGGGTCTGGCCGTCAGGCTGTTTCACCTTCACGGTCACGGTCTGCTGCTTCATCGGCTGCGACTTGCCGTCGAGCAAATAGCGGGTCGGGTCCTTCGGATCGAGTTGCAGGCGATACAGGGTGAAATGCTTGGACGAGTCCACGGTGTGGGTCCAGGCCAGGTGTTGGTTGAAGCCGATGTTGATCATCGGCAGGCCGGGCAGCGCGGCGCCCATCACATCGAGTTTACCGGGGATGGTCAGGTGCATCTGATAGAAACGCATCCCGCCGACCCACGGAAAATGCGGATTGGCCAACAACATGCCACGGCCGTTGAAGGAGCGTTCACTGCCCACCGCGACTGCGTTGCTGCCGCGATCCAGCGCGAAGCGTTGAATGCGCGCAGTGGCTAGCTGGAACTGCGCCGAGGCCTGCGTATTCTGCGCGACCGCTTTGGGCGGCGTGGCACCGGCCAGCGCTTCGGCAAACTGCCCGACGCCGCCTTCGACCAACAGGCGCCGCGTCAACTTGACCAGGTCCTGCGCGGTGATGTCCCGCACCCATTCGCCCTGGCATTGCTGCGGCAAACCTTGCGCGCGACGTTCCGCCAGCGAGCGGTTGTAACCGGCCACATACCCTTCAATGAGTTCGCGGACTTCCGGGGTCTGCGCCTGCCAGAACGCAGCGACCGCTTGCGGCGTATTCAACCAGTTGAAAAACACGTCGCTGACCTGATTTTCGCGCTCTTCGACCGTGAACTGCTCCGGGCCGAAATAACGTGAACGCTCGCCGTTCACCGTGGTGATCTCATTGGCCAGCAGGCACAGATTGTCCTGCGCGTACGCGTAGCCGATGCCGTAGCCGAGGCCACGTTCGTTGTCGGCACGAATGTGCGGCACGCCGAAGCTGGTCCGGCGGATATCGGCCGTCGCCGAAGCATCCGGCTGGCTGCGCGCGTGTGCCGCAAGACTCAAGCCCACCAACACGGCGGCAAGGCTCAATCGGGTTAACTGCCTGGTAATAATCACACTCGCTCCTGATGCCTTTATCCTGTAGGAGCGAGCCTGCTCGCGATGGACGTCAGGTCGGCGCGTTCATCCAGGAATGACGCGCAATCGTTAACGTCCATCGCGAGCAGCCTCGCTCCTACAGGAACGAAATCCATGACAAAAATTTAGGCCGCTGGAGGGCGTTTCTGCGGGGGTTTACAAGCTTCTGACGTGATGGCAACAAAATTTCTACATCTGATCCTTCATGATTTGGGTGGCTCGTACGTCTTATTGAGTAAGAGCACCCAACACATCTTTCCGGTTCAGGCTCTGAAAAGGAGATATTGCATGTACAACTCGCAACTGCCAACGGACGGTAGCGCTGCGCCAATGGGCACTTCCATGGGCTCGGGCCTGTTCAATCCGCGTACTGAACGACACAGCAACGAACGGATCCGGGTACTGCTCAAGAGCTTCGGCCTGCGCACCAGCCTGATCCGCCTGAAAGTCATCGACGCCTTGCTGACCGCCGCCGAAAGCGATCGCAGCCTGGGTGTGCGCGGCGTCCACAGTCACCTGCTGGACCTGGATATTCCGCTGTCCTTTCTCAGTGTGCGCGAAGTGTTGAAACGCTTGTGCAGCGAAGGCGTGATCACCCTGAACCCGGACAAAAGCTACAGCTTGCACCCGCAGGCGTTCGCCGCATTGCACGGCGAATAACCTGCCCGTGGTGCGTCGCTCAGGGCTTGACCTTGCGACGCATCACGCCATTGATCACCACCACGATCACCGCCACGCCAATAGCGATGTACTGGAACAGTTTTTCGCTGATGACCCCGGCATTCTGCAAATACGAAAGGCCAAACATGATCCCCAGCACCACCAGGGAGATCAGAATCGAGTATTTCAAACGTTGCGACTGGGTCATTGCCCTTTTCCTTAAACAAAAAGCTAAAACGTAAGGCGAACCCGAAAATGTATCGGGTTTGTATCCGAATGCATGCCAAGCCACTACCGTTTTCCGGGGATGGGGCGCTGCAAACGGGGTCTCATGTTACAGCCGATGAAGCCTTTTGGCTGCATAGCGGCGATAACCATGAGGATTTTGAAATGTTCCGTCGAATCACACTGCTGATTCCCCTGCTGGCCATACTTTCCCTGAGCGGCTGCATTATTTTCCCCCACGGCGGATGGCACGGCGGCCACCATTACGACGGCCGTGGCGGACCGGGTTACTACCAACACCGTTAGGATTTTTCAGCGGCCTGAATGTTCTTTGACAAAGCCATTTCCCGGCTGCGCGCAAAGCTCAACCATCCAGTCGACAAACACCCGTACCCGCCGCGACAGCTGACGGTGAGGAGGATAGAGCGCCGCCAACGGCATCCCCGGTGGCGGCACTTCCCTCAGCACCTCGACCAGATTGCCCTCCTTCAATTGCCTGGCTACGTGATAGTACGGGGTCTGGACCAATCCATACCCCGCCTCACACGCCGCCAGATAACCGTCGGCACTGTTGACCGCCACATGTTTGGACAGATTGATCGGTTGAATCTGACCATCGACCACAAACTCCAGTCCAAAACGTTTGCCGCTGTGACTGGAAACGTACTCCACCATTTCATGCCCCTCCAGATCGGCCAGGCACTGCGGCGTCCCGTGGCGTTGCAGATAACCGGGGCTGGCGCAGGTGACCTGATCCAGCATGACCAGCGGCCGCGCCACTAGAGAGTCGTCCAGTGACGAGCCGCCCCGGAGCACGCAATCGACGCCCTCGCGAATCAGGTCCACCGGCCGGTCATTCAAACCGATTTCCAGCTCGATCAAGGGATAACGGGCCGTGAACTGCGGCAAGGCCGGGATCACGATCAGGCGCCCCACCCCTGCGGGCATGTCCACGCGCAACAAACCCTTGGGGTTTTGACGCGCGGCGGAGAACACCGCTTCGGTTTCCTCCAGATCCGCCAGCAAACGCACGCAACGCGGGTAATACGCTGCCCCGTCGAGCGTCAGGCTGATCTGCCGCGTGGTGCGTTGCAGCAACTGCACGCCCAGATGCGCCTCCAGCTGTTTGATCAGAATGGTCACCGAGGCGCGGGGCAATTGCAGGCTGTCTGCCGCTTTGGCAAAGCCTCCCAGCTCGACGATCCGGGTGAATACGCGCATGGCGTTGAATCGATCCATTGTGCAGTCGTACCGGCTGATTATTTAGAAATTACTAATAGTGATAGCAGTTTTAGCTGGTTTATCTGGATTCTGTCGAGGTTAACAATGGGATTCACATTCACAGGGAGCTGATTTCATGCAAACACGTCAATTGGGTAAAAACGGTCCGCAGGTCAGCGCGATCGGTCTGGGCTGCATGGGCATGACTGATTTCTACACCACCGGCACGGACACCCGGGAAGCCACGGCCACCCTGCATCGTGCGCTGGAACTGGGCATCAACCTGCTCGACACCGCCGACATGTACGGCCCGCACACCAACGAAGAACTGATCGGCAAAGCCATCGCCGGCAAGCGTGATCAAGTGTTTCTGGCAAGCAAGTTCGGCATCGTCCGCGATCCGGCGAACCCGTCCGCCCGAGGGGTCGACGGACGCCCGGAATACATCCGCTCCTCTATCGACGGCACCCTCAAACGGCTCGGCGTCGAAACCCTCGACTTGTACTACCAGCACCGCATCGACCCGCAAGTGGCCATCGAGGAAACCGTCGGCGCCATGGCCGAACTGGTCAAGGCCGGCAAGGTGCGTTACCTGGGCTTGAGCGAAGCCTCGGCCGCAACGCTGGAGCGGGCGCACCAGGTTCATCCGATCAGCGCGCTGCAAAGCGAGTATTCGTTATGGAGCCGGGATCAGGAAGACAACGGCTGCCTGGCCGCGTGCCAGCGACTGGGCATTGCCTTTGTCCCTTACAGCCCGCTGGGTCGGGGCTTTCTGACGGGCGCACTGAAAAGCCCGGACGATTTTGCGGCGGACGACTACCGTCGGTTCAGCCCGCGTTTTCAGGGTGACAACTTCGCGAAAAACCTGCTGCTGGTGCGGCAAGTGCAGGACCTGGCGGCGGAAAAAGGCGTGACGGCGGGTCAACTCGCGTTGGCGTGGGTGCTGGCCCAGGGTGATTACGTGATCCCGATCCCCGGGACCAAACAGCGTAAATACCTGGAAGAAAACGTGGCAGCGCTGGAAATCAAACTTGGCCGCGAAGAGTTGCACGCGCTGGAAGCGATCTTCCCGGCGAATGCCACCGCCGGCTTGCGTTACCCGGAAGAAATCCTGAAGTTGCTCGACCGTTAACCTGCGTCCGGCCCGTTCAATTGCCTGAACGGGCCGGCGCAATCCCGCCGTCCGTCACCTCCCTCCGTTCTTGTACGATCGTACCTAAAGCTCAACTTGAGCCAGCCGATAGCCCTTTGAAGCGTCCAGTTTCATACCGATACCCACAATAAGATCGCTGCTCAAAAGGACCCGGCCCCATGCCCGCATTCCGCACTATTCAGGCTCGCTACACGCTTTTTCTGGTCCTGTTCATTCTGCTGCTGTCCATTCTCACCGTGGTTGGCATCAGCCAACTGGTCGCGCCAAAGCTGCGCCACACTGAAGAACAAGTCGCGCTCAATCGCATCGCCGAAGTCGCCGAGCAAATCCAGGGCGAACTGAACAAGGTTCAGGCGCAGCAGCGCAGCATCACCCAGACCATCCCCCTGCTCGACAGCGCCGCCATCGACACGGTCCTGCCGGGGCTGGTCGATCAGTACGGCGAACTGAAAGTCTTCGGTGGCGGCATCTGGCCCCTGCCCGGCCAGCGTGAAGCAGGGCGCAACAAGTTCAGCACGTTCTGGCATCGTGATGCCTCGGGCAAACTGGCGGTCAATACCTTCTGGAACAGCGACGCCGCGCCTAACTATTACGACCAGAGCTGGTACAAGGGCGGCATGCAAACCCCACGCGGGCAATGCGCCTGGGCAGCGGCCTATAAAGATGATGCCAGCGCCGAGCCGCGCACCAACTGCGCCATGGCGATCCAGAAAAACGGCGCCGCCTACGGCGTGTCGACCATCGACGTGACCCTGGGTTTCTTCAACGACCTGGTGGCGCGCAAGGAAAAAGACCTCGGTGCCGAAATGCTCATCGTCGAGGCCGACGGCAAGATCATCAGCAACAGCTCGCGCATCAGCGGACCGATCGTACTGAAGAACATCAGCGAACTGGCCGGCAACTCACCTTTCGCCAGCCAAGTGAAGGCCGGCCTGCAAAACCGTGATCAGGCGCAGCGCGTCGAGTTCGACAACAAAGGCGAAGCCAGCACCTTCTTCATGCGCCCTATCGAAGGCACGCCGTGGTTCCTCGCCACCGCCCTGCCGACCAAGCTGATCACCGCGCAGCGCGACGATGTGCTCAGCACACTGAGCCTGCTGCAAATCCCGATGGTGATCCTGCTGGTGCTGCTGCAAATCTATGCGATCCGCCAACTGATCCAGCGCATGAAAGCCCTGAAGGCCAATATCGACGCACTGTCCGCCGGTGACGCCGACCTGACCAAACGCATCACCATTCGTGCCGAAGACGAGCTGGGCGCCATTGGCCACTCGGTCAACGCGTTCATCGCTTACCTGCAAAACATGATCGGCGAAGTCACCCAGGCCACGGGCGCCATGGCGTCCAGCCTCGACAACCTGCAACGCACCTCTGCGCATACCAGCCAGATTCTGGTGCGCCACGCTTCGGAAACCGATCAGACCGTCACCGCCATAACCGAAATGAGCTCGACCGCCGAAAGCGTGGCGCAGAACGCGGCTGAAACCGCTGCGTTCACTCAGCGCGCCAACGAAAACGCCGACCGTTCACGGGTCGTGGTGGGTGAAGCGTCCAGCAGTGTGATTGCGTTGATCGACGAAGTGGCCAGCGCCACCCATAAAGTCGAAAGCATGCAGCAGGACGCCCAGCGCATCACCGAAATCCTCGGGGTAATCGGCGCCATCGCCGGCCAGACCAACCTGCTGGCCCTTAACGCGGCCATTGAAGCGGCACGTGCCGGTGAGCAAGGTCGCGGTTTTGCGGTGGTGGCCGACGAAGTCCGCGCCCTCGCCGCTCGCACCCAGGCCAGCACCTCGGAAATCAACGAGATGCTCACGCGCCTGACCCAAGGCGTCAGTTCGTCGGTCAGCGCCATGGAAAACACCCAGGCCAGCTGCCAGTCAGCGGCCGATGCCACGGCGCGGGTCAACACCGGGCTGGACGAAATGGCCGGTTCTGTCAGCCACATCAACAGCCTCAGCACCCAGATCGCCACGGCCGCCGAACAGCAAAGTGCGGTGACGGAGGAGATCAACCGCAGCATGGTGCAGATCCGCCACATGGTGGATGAACTGGTGAAAAGCGGTCAGGCCAGTGAGCTTAATACCCGGCAGTTGCTGGAAGCCAATAGCCGCGTGAGTGCGATTATGGGGAGGTTCAAAGTCCGCTGATTGGCTGTAAGGCTTTTGTGTGCATATCCATTGTTTTGGTGATGGCTGATATGGGTTTCGCCCTTACGGCGAGTCACTTGGAAAAGCCCCAAGTAACCAAGGGCTCTTGCCCCTTTCGTTCGGTGCCTCGCTGTGGCTCGGCATGCCCTCGCTCCGGTCCTGCTCCGTGGGCCCGCCGCCATCGGCCATCCATGGCCGGGGGCGGCTAACCCGGCATCCATGCCG
>NZ_JAGYFX010000133.1:0-14199 GCF_019946615.1 Pseudomonas sp. BF-R-01 | reverse complement strand
TTTTCGCCGGCAAGCCGGCTCCTACAGGGAATTCCATGCGCTTTTGATTTCCACCACTCATCAGGCCGAGCGTTAGCTCGCCTTCCGCTTTTGATCTGAGCGCCCCCTCGAGAGGCCGAGCGCAGGTTCTGCGCAGTGGGCAACCCGGCATGGATGCCGGGTTAGCCGCCCCCGGCCATGGATGGCCGATGGCGGCGGGCCCACGGAGCAGGACCGGAGCGAGGGTATGGCGAGCATTAGCGAGCCACCGAACGAAAGGGGCAAGAGCGCTTGGTTACTTGGCGCTTCTCCAAGTGACTCGCCGTAAGGGCGAAACCATTAGCAGCCGTGACCGCAGCAACGGATATGCCCCCCCCCTCAAAAAACCAGCGCACAAAAAAACGGCCAACCCGCAAAGCGGATCAGCCGTCATCTCAACCAATCAAGCAAACAACAACAATCAAGCGCTCAGCGAATAAATCAACGCCGAAATAGCCACCAAACCAACCGCCGTCACAAACACATTCGACGCTTGACCACGGAAACGAGCCATCGCCGGCACCTTGCGGATCGCATACATCGGCATCAGGAACAGAATCGCCGCAATGATCGGGCCACCGAGAGTCTCGATCATCCCCAGAATGCTCGGATTCAGCGTCGCCACAATCCAGCACACCACCAGCATGAACGCCGCGGTCATACGGTCCAGCGTCTTCGGTGCCGGACGCTTGCCGCTCTTCACGATCAGACCTTTCAGACCTTCACTGGCACCGATGTAATGCCCGAGGAACGACTTGGAAATCGCCACAAACGCAATCAACGGCGCCGCAAACGCGATGGTCGGGTTGCTGAAGTGGTTGGCCAGGTACGACAGGATCGACAGGTTCTGCGCCTTCGCTTCCGCCAGTTGCGCCGGCGACAGGGTCAGCACGCAACTGAACACGAAGAACAGCACCATCACCACCATCAACACATGGGCGCGGGACAGGATCTGCGAGCTGCGCTCTTCCGCGTGGTCGCCGTAGCGACGCTTCTGGTCCACCGCGAACGCCGAGATGATCGGCGAGTGGTTGAACGAGAACACCATCACCGGGATCGCCAGCCACAAGGTGTGCAGCAGCGCCGACGGCTCAGGCAGCGTCGATGCCGTGGTGAGGATGCCGCCGTTCCAGTGCGGAATCAGGAACACCGCCAGAAACAGCAACGCCACGATGAACGGATACACCATCAGGCTCATCGCCTTGACGATCACCTGCTCGCCGCAACGCACCACCGCCAGCAGGCCGAGGATCAGCACAAACGACAGCACGGCGCGCGGTGGCGGCATGATGTGCAGTTGATGCTCAAGGAAACTGCCCACGGTGTTGGTCAGGGCCACGCTGTAGATCAGCAGGATCGGGAAGATCGCGAAGAAGTACAGCAAGGTGATTAGCGCACCGGCCTTGATGCCGAAATGCTCTTCCACCACTTCTGTGATGTCCGCGCCTTCACGACCGGACAACACGAAGCGGGTCAGGCCACGGTGCGCGTAAAACGTCATGGGGAACGCCAGCAGCGCCAGGACCAGCAACGGCCAGAAACCGCCCAGACCCGCATTGATCGGCAAAAACAGGGTACCGGCCCCGATGGCCGTGCCAAACAGGCCGAGCATCCAGGTGGTGTCATGACGATTCCAGCCCTCAAGGCTGACAGGGTTCGCCGCTACATAGCGTTCGTTAACGCTATTGGCCTGATCATTCATCCGGTGGGATCTCCACATTCCGGTCAGTTGCTACCCGGCCAGGACGAGTCGGAAAAATCCGACAGGCAGCGCCCTGGCCGAAACAGGGGCGCGATTCTCCGGGATTAATGAACAGAAGCAAAGACTTAGCTGAGGAATGGTTGTGCGGATCAGCAAATCTGGAGCGAACACCACCCTGTAGGAGCGTAGTTTTTCAGTATTTTTTGAAATTTTTTCATTATTGATTGGATTTAGAGCACTTCTCGATACTTTGGGCCGGGCTGCAACTCCTCTGACAAAAGTAAATACTGGGGCCCGCATCGAAGCCATTTTTGCTGATCTGTCGTATAGCAGCGAAACCATGCGTTTTTATACTGGCAGGGAATTGTCATCAACAGAAAAAACACGATCCCAATCCCGAGCGGCCAATGTCTTGCACACAGCTTCCACTCCTCCGAAGCAGCGACGTGAGACCACTTGCATGTCCTTGTCCGTTACGTATTGAATTGACATCCCATTTTCATTGAGCAGGACTCCACCCGCACCTCTCAACAATGCATGACCTGCAACGACGTCATGTGCAGAAACTGGGTAGAGAGAGACACCACAAATTCCGTCACCTGCGGCCACTTTCGCAAGCCTGTAGGCAATCGAGGGCATCGCGACAAAGCCACTAGGTGAGCAGAGCTCCAGATTGATATCTGATTTGTTTACGGCAGCGGAACTGAGCATGACCCGGCTACCGCTCGACCAAGGCAGGTCCAGAAGTTTACAAACTAAGGGCTGCCCATTACGCAATAAAGCAGGCGATCCTTCAGCCCAAGCGATGCAATCCGAAATGCCTTCTTCCGTCACAGGAGCATAAACCACGCCTAGTACTGGGATGTGTTTGTAAAGAAGGCCGACTGAAATAGCTGAACCTTTCAGCCCTCTCAAAAAATCATTCGTGCCATCGTTGGGGTCAACAACCCAACACCATGGGTGTCCTGTAAGGGTATGGCCAGTTTCCTCCCCCCAAAAGTCGCAGAAAAACAAACCAAGTAGCTGCTGACGTAAAAGTTTTTCAATTTCGACATCGACAACTGCCTTGTCACCGTGCCCTCTTGGCCCTTCTACCCGCTCCCATTCTGCTACAAGAAGCTGCCCAGCCTGACAAACTGCATCGATGACGAGTGAAAGCAGCGCCGGCAGATCTAGTTGTTTCAATGCGGGGCTGCCTGACGCCCCGGCGATCCTGCCTATGGGCTCGCTCGAGGAACCCAATTGCAAGGCGACATCAAGAAAACGATTCGAGGCTTTTTCGGATCTCGAGGTCATCAACCGCTGAGCCTCCGTTTCGAATTGAAACTTCATAGTCCCTTCTCGCTGAGCCCGGCTGTTGCGCCAACGCTGTGGCAAGCCTCTAAGAAAGTGCGAGCGCCGTATCGATGTTGAAAGAACGTCAACACCTGCATTGCCTTGCAGGCGCAGCCATTCACGTATCAGTGACGCGCGCCCTTTCGGTGAATCCTGACGCCGCCGGGTAGCCTTCCAGGATGGACACATCGCATCATTCGGATCGTAGTTGTAGCAAGCGCCATTGCCATTGCAATGCACCGCAGACTCATAGCTGTTCCAGACGCGCTCGTCTATTTGTCGATCCAGGTCGCCTCGCATGACGGTCTCATCGATCTTGATCAATGTCTCGCGGCTGTCCAATGGTGTGGCGATTTTTCCGGGATTGAATTGATTGTGGGGATCGAAAGCAGACTTTACCGCCTGCAAGGAAGGATAAAGCTCACCAAAAAATGCCGGAGCGTACTCAGAACGAATGCCTTTTCCGTGCTCTCCCCAAAGCAACCCACCATAACGCTGGGTCAGCGCTGCCACACCGTCGGAAATTGGACGAACCAATGCCGCTTGCAGAGGGTCTTTCATGTCCAGGGCGGGGCGCACATGCAGCACACCGGCATCGACATGGCCGAACATTCCATACTGCAAGCCATAACCATCGAGCAGCGCACGAAACTCGGCGATGTAGTCCGCAAGGTTTTCGGGCGGTACCGCCGTATCCTCTACAAACGGCTGGGGCCGAACCTCGCCTTGCACGTTGCCCAGCAAGCCGACTGAGCGTTTGCGCATGGCATAGACTTGCTTTACGGCCTCCTCACCCTGCGCCAATGTGTGACCCAGACGTTCTACGGTTTGATCCGTATGCAAATGCTCAATGAACGCTGCCACCCGGTCTTCGACTTCCGGGATTTTGTCTCCACTGAACTCGACTAGGTTAATGCCCAGTGTTGGGCGATCAGGGTCCTCTGGAAAAAACTCGGCAACGCTGTGCCAGACGATGTCCTGCATGGCCAGCAGCAACACTTTGGAGTCGACAGTCTCGATCGACAGTGGCTTGTGCTCGATCAACGAGCGCGCATCCCGCAGCGCATCC
The DNA here is from genome assembly GCF_019946615.1 of Pseudomonas sp. BF-R-01. NCBI lineage: Bacteria > Pseudomonadati > Pseudomonadota > Gammaproteobacteria > Pseudomonadales > Pseudomonadaceae > Pseudomonas > Pseudomonas sp. BF-R-01. The sequence continues at coordinate 10,075 of NZ_JAGYFX010000133.1, read as the reverse complement.
ATAAAACTGGCGTAGCGAACATTCACCAGCACCGAGTATTCGGGAATGGGCAACACATTCAGAACGGCCTCGACCACAAAGCCCAGTGAACCTTCGGCGCCACACAACACGCTATTGAGGTTGAAACGCCCGTCATCATCACGAATATGCGCCAGGTCATAGCCAGTGAGGCAGCGGTTGAGTTTGGGGAACCGGGCCTCAATGAGATCGGCTTTGTCGGCGTGAATCCCTCGTACGACCCGGTGAACCTGGCCAAACCACGGCGCTGCGGATCGCCCTTTAAGCAATTGGTGGTGTTCCACTCAAGGAAAAATGGCAACCATTTACGGATGTCGCCCACCCTGCTGGATTTCTGCCTAATGCTGGAACGCAGACGCGACATCCGCTACTACCAGCCAACCCCATACACGTTGATTCAGCCCAGCCGGGCATTTCGGTACACCCCTGCCGTATGTGCCTATGGTGATGATTTGGGGCTGGTTTTTTTCGAAACCGCCAGGTTTATGTCCGACGGCTGTGAAGACCAGCTCGTTCGTCATGAAGACTGGTTCGGGGAGATGGGCTATCTCTTCTGCCCTTGCCTGCCGTACACGAACATCAGCTACTGCGAACGGCTTCAATGGCGTTACCTCTACAGCTATTCCTTCACCTTCAAGGCACAAGGCTCCAGCCTCGCGCTGGATCTCCTTAAGCATCACAACAGCTGCACGGTCCAGGAGCTCTTGGACGCCGGTGCTGATTTCAGCGACATTGCCTACCAGCTCTTCTACGGGGGAGCAACCGCCGACCTACGTCTTCCCATCACTCGCACGTCTGCCATCGCGTTAACGAGTGCACGGTCATGAACAACGAAGCAGGTGGCCTTGAACTGATTGTCGGTGAGGAGTACCGCTACAACGGGCATGTCTACGTGATCGCGAACGTGTCCTGCGGAATCGTTGAACTGCACAGCAGCACGCACCCATCGAACATGCGCCTGCAGAAGCTCGAGCGCCTTGAGCAAGCCGCGAAACGCCAACGGTTTGTACAGGTGCGTGAAGCTCCGTTTTCTGGCCGATACCCCCAGATCGTGGCAGCCCTCAATCAGGACAGTCGTGTGGCATTCGATCGCCGCATTGCATACGTGCGAGCCGCCGTCGAACGATTCAATAGCCGGTTGCCAAGGACAGCCTGCAAAGCACTGATCGTCGAGGTGCATGACATCATCGGTGACACCAGCCCGCCGTGCTTCAACACGCTGCGTAACTGGGTGCACCGCTACCTGGAACGCAATGAATCGGTGACCGCATTGATCCCCTTGAAAAAGCTACACAAGGATCAATGGGAGCGACTGCCGGAGATCACTCGAGAAACGATCGAGGAGTGCCTGGACAAGTACTACTACATAGAGGAACCCGAATCGATCCGCGACATCATTGGGGCGATCGAGTCCAATCTGGAAGCATACAACGCGCTTCGGCCGCCTACTGACCAGCTCATCATTCCGTCCGACAGCACCCTCCGTCGACGGATCAAGGAAAATGGTGAGTTTCGCCGCCTGCTCAAACAAAAAGGCCCGCAGGAAGCAATCAAAGCCAGCCGATGGAGCGTGAAGCTCAGACGTCAATACCGTCTCCTGCAGCGGATTGAAGGGGATACCCACACTCTGGATATCGAACTGGTCAATGAGTATGGAGACACCATCGGCAAAGCCGCGCTCACCATCTTGCTGGACGTCGCGTCTCGGCGTGTGATTGGTTGGGACATCTCGATCAACCCCCCCTCGGCACAGAAGACGATCCGCGCACTCAAGGACTCCCTCCACCGGGTGGGTGTCGGCGAAGAATACCGGCTGGACAATGGCTCAGAGAACACCAAAAAAGATGCGCTGGATGGTCTCTTCCCCTTGCTCGGGCCCAATATCACTTACTGCCGGGTTCGGCGCCCCAACGAAAAACCTCACGTAGAGCGTTGGTTCAGAACGCTGACGACTGGGCTCACACACAAACTCCGCGGTACCACCTTCTCCTGCCCTAAGGAGCGCGGTGAATATGCCTCAGAGAAAAAGGCGACTTACACCCTTGAGGTCATTAAGAAGCGCTTTGAGGATTGGCTGGAAAATGTCTATCACAAGCGTCGGCATCGCGGGATTGGCACGTCGCCAAACAAAATGTGGGACAAGCTAGCCAACCAGCAACCGCCCTTGCGGCTGATCACTTCCGAGGACATGTCCCGCCTCTTCTTCAGCCAAACAAGCTCCAAACTCGTCGAAGGCAGAGTCCGTTTCAAAAACCTTCAATGGAGCTGCGGTGAGCTGAAAAACCTCCACGATCTGGGGACCAAGGACCAGCGTCTCACTATTTTTTACGACGCAAGCGACCTCGGGGAAGTGGTGGTTACCCACCCCGATTATCCCGAAAAAGAGTTCCGCGCCAAAGGCTGTGAAATAAGTTATCAGGACGGTCTTACCCTAGACCTGCATCTGCTGTTAAACGCCGCTCAAAACAAGGCAGCTAAGGGACTCGACTTTAAAGAGGCACGCGATCACAGAACCCGCATCATGCAGGAACGCTACGACTACGAACACAAACGAGGTCGCCGTAAAGCGGCACAAACGGACGAAAAAATTAGTCAGGCACGCCCCGCGCCGAATAACCCTCGCCGTCCCATTCCGCCCAATAACGCTTATCTTCCTACCACCGATATCGAGAAGTTCTTTGGTATGTACTCCGCGCCCGCTGTAGGCGACGTCTCGGAGGTTCTGAAAAATGATTGATATTAGTAAGCAACTAGAGGTTTTCGAGGCTCAGATCATCAACTACAAGGCCTATAACCTTGCCTACATGACTGTCATGCGGTCTATTCAAGCCACGCAAATGCGAGGTATCCCGTCTTGCGTAGTACTTGTAGGAGAGTCTGGATGTGGAAAGAGCACATTGGCGCACCAAATCATGTCAACTTACCCTCCGAAGAGTACGGGGGAAGATGATCGAGGGATATGGAATATTCGGCCTACAATGTACTGTGGGCTTCCTACCAAAGCGACGATCAAATCCTTCGCCAAAGCTCTATTGGAGTCCCTGGAATTTGAAGCATATTCCGGGGATGCATTTGAGCTGACTCAACGAGCGCTCCGCCAGATCTTACTACAGAAAGTGGAAGTGGCATTTTTAGACGAATTTCAAATGCTTGCAGTCAAAAAAGCAGAACAGGCATGTACTGATGTAATGAACTGTGTCGCACGACTTGTTGATCGTACCGGCATCCCGTTCGTCATACTTGGCACGCCAGAAATTGAAGATTTTTTTTACAAAAAAGGCATACTTCGGCGCCGATTTCCTTTTTTTGCCCGTCTCGACCCCCTCCAACTCGAACTTACAGATCCAAATTCTGACTTTCAAATTGTGTTGCGTGGACTTGATAAAAAAATGTATGAAATCGGACACTTGGAGAAAGGCATCCATTTGCACGAATCTGAAATTGCGCTTCCATTATTTGTTGCATCCGGAGGGATATTGGAAGATATAAGGCTGCATTTGTCGAATGCGTTTTCCTTCTCTCTGTATCGAGGAGACGCAATCTTACGGCGTGAAGATTTTGCATATGCTTTTGAAATCACACGGCATGACAATTGTATTTTGCCAGCAGGGAATCCATTTGAGGTTACTAAAAACATCCTCGTCGAAATAACGAGCGCCGAGAAATGAAAATATCCTACCTTTCCTTCATAGCTTTACCTTTACCCGACGAAAGTCCCATTAGCGCCATTCAGCGCACCGCGAGAGCAAATGGGTTCAAAAATTGCACTCGTCTCCTATCCTATTTACGAAAAGCGACCGGCCAAACATCTAAAGGTAATTATTTAATGGCCAACTCAGCAATTTCTAGGACGTTTCAATCTTGCGCGCCCAAATACGCCGCGCGTATCAAAGCTAACTTTTACCAACCTACATACCCGCTTATGAAGCGCTCTAACGCAATTATAAATGGCATAGAAATTCAATATTCAAACCTGAGACATGAGCGGTCTGCACTTTGCACTCAGTGCCTGAAAGAAGGGTATGAAAAATTCCCAAGAGATATAAAGTTATTTTCCAGCTGCCCGTTTCACAATTGCGCCTTCTTATTCAACTGCCCCTTTTGCGGCAGTAAATTACAATGGAAAATGCAACTCACAGACGTTTGCGATTGTGGCGAAAACTTGGTCAGCCCAACATTGCCAGGACCGGAAAATAATCTCGATCGTTATTTACTGGAATTGTTTCAGCTTGGCAATTCTGAACAAATAGCGACTATACAACGAATTGTTACGACGTTGGAGCTTGAAACTTATACCAGCGACGATGCTGTGAAATCTGGTCGGCGAGCATTAGCCATAGCGATTTGCCGTAAAGACGTGGAAGATATAATAAATGCAATCCATACTTGCCTACCCAGCAGCACAGCAGCAGAAATTGATTTTGTCTTATCTTTTTTCAAGACGGATCTCACCGAAACTCTCGCTGCTACGCTTCGGCAGCGGCTGACTTCGACAACCTTTGAGCAGAAAGCCTCTGTAGCGAGAATCGCACTCAGCATGGATAAGCTGAGGAATTATATTGGTGTATCAACAAGAGTTTGGTACAAATTAAAATACCATCACGCGTTGTTCAAAGGCATGGGTCGAGGAGCCAAAATCAGCCTTGAAGATGCAGTAAACTTAAAAAAAACCGTGACAGCCGATCAAAAGCTCGAAGACGCTCTTCATCAGAAGACTCTTGACCCTCGAAACAAACAGGCTTTATCCACCAGCGCCGTTGCATACTTTACTGATCTTCCAGAAAAAGCGATAAATATATTGGCGCTAAGTTCTAACCTTTTGGGTTCCAAGACACGCTACACCAAGCTAACAACACCAGGATCAGATTTTCTATTTACTGGAAGAAATATTTACGCTTTCAACCAACGCTACGTGTGCAGCCATCGTTTATCACGTGATTGGGGAATCCCAATAGCCGACATCAACGATGCAATACTAGCGCACCATTTTCAATACAAAAAATGCAAGTTCATTCAGGACACCATCATTATCAAAAAATCGTTGACACTCCGACTTTTCACTATTCTCAAAAACTTTCGCCTCCGCTCCGCCCACCAAGCCAAACGACTTGACGTCCCTAAAATAGCACCACCTTACGCCTCTGATTACTTAACTAGCGACGAATGTGCACAATTGCTAAACATCCCATTAGGCGAAATAAATCTTTTGATTCGCAAAAAAATCATACCTTGCCACTTTAGAGGCCAGCGAGGTCGCTACCTTATTTCCAAACAAGATACGTTAGACTTTGGCAAAAACCATCTCCGTATTACAGAACTCTCAAAGCAACTTAACGTATCTTCTACGAAAGCTTCACAACTACTGACGTCCGTTGGAATAATGCCCATAAGCGGCCCCTTCGTAAACTCTGGAAAAATCCACATCTACAAAAAAAACAGCATCCCCACAAACACTTTAAAATCTTTGAGAAATCAAGAGAAAGCAACAGCACAACTACCAAAACAACAACGAAATACAACCAATGACAGTTCTGAATTCTGTGTAAATATAAACTCAATATGCGAAAAATTCTCAATTTCAAAAAGCCGCTTTTATAATAGCTTCTTAGCGAATAAGCTAATCCCCTATAAAACATTTAGATCTGGCAAACACATAACTAAAAAAGGCTGCAAAAAAGCTTGCCTCATCCTAAAAAACTATGTTACCTATGAGAAAGCAGCATTAATTTTAAATGTTCCACTTCGCCACATAAGACACCTGATTTTAAAGAAGGAGTTAATTTTAGATAATTCTTTATTTCATCCTGCGAAAAACCCGGGACTATTTTCAATCGAGCAACTCGACGAGCTTCGATCTAAGCAGCATTAACATGTAACTTTTGCTCATGGCCCCTAACCACGCCGAACGTCCCCTCAAAAAACTTATCAATTAAAATCAGATCATCCACGAGCATCGAATACGAACTTTTGTCAGCACGTTATAATTGATCTTAGTGCGTGAGAGAAAAGCATGCGACATATCGCATCCTGCCTTAGACGTGCTTTGATTTAAGAGTTAATAACCAGCGATACGGAAATCCGGAGCCGGAGGATAATTTTTATAGAATCCAAACGTTCAGAAGACTGTCTGGAAAAATTTCACCGTCGACAGATGGTCAACAAAAACTGCTTTCACGATTCCCTCACGCAAACCTCCTTCCTCACAAACTTGCCATCTGAGTTAAGCATTTGTGATATCCCTCCCAAATCAAATCGCGACTGTATAGGTAGCTGCCTTTCATTTTTTGTCATTTGCAAAGGTGATAGGCCGCTCGGCGCAGGTTTACGCGAAAATTGCATCAACGAGTGTGGCCAGTTCCGTCAGACCAGTCAAAAATGCTAAATCACAGGCTTGTACCACTTTTCCTGAAATGAAAAACCAAGGTAAATGATAGTCATCACCCTGAACACCACTGGTTTCGGAGGGTTCGTGCCAAAAAATAATGAAACCCTACGAGGAGCTGGCTTGCCAGCGATGGCGGACGGAAGAAAACCGCAATATCCAAAATCTTTCGCCAGCAAGCCGGCTCCTACAATGTCGGGTGAACCTCAATCACGCACAAACGCTTCATCGCCAAAGCCAGCTTCGACTTGATAAAGGTTTGCCATCATGTATTTTAAGTAAACCTGCATCCCTTCCGGAGACCTTCCATGCCACTGGTTCGCATCGACATCAAAAAGCATCAGGACCCCACCCACGCCAAACGCATCGGGCAGTTGATCTACGCCGCCATGCACAGCGCCATCGGCGTGCCGGAAAACGATAATTTCCAGATCCTCGCCGAACACGACGAGCAGCACTTCATCTTTGACCCGCAATACCTGGGGATCGACCGCAGCGACAAACTGGTGGTGATTCAGATCACCCTGAGCGAAGGCCGCACCGTCGAGCAGAAAAAACTGCTCTACAAAACCATCGCCGAGAGCCTTAACGCTGAACTGGCGGTGCGCCTCGAGGACGTTTTCATTAATCTGGTCGAAGTGAAAAAAGAGAACTGGTCGTTCGGCAACGGAATTGCCCAGTACGCCCTCTGATCGCCATCCTTTATCTTTGTGAGCCGCCAATGCCCCGTGTTTCCCGCAAACAAGCCGAACTCAACCGCGAGATTATCGTCGAGGCAGCCACGCGGCTGTTTCGTGAACGGGGCGTGCATGGCATCAGCGTCATCGACGTCATGGCGGCAGCGGGCCTGACCCATGGCGGTTTCTATGGGCATTTCGAGTCCAAAGAAGCCTTGGCCCAGGAGGCCAGTAGCCGCGCATTCCAGCAATCGGCAGACCGCTGGAAAGACTGGATCGCCGCCAATGAAGACAAGAACGCCGCCCGTCAGGCCTTGATCAAACCCTACCTGTCGGCAGCCAGCCGCGATAATCCGGGCGACAGCTGCCCGGTGACGGCGTTTGCCGGTGACATGTGCCACGAAGCCGCCGAAAGCGGCCTGCGCCAAACGTTCATGGACGGTCTCGACTCATTGCTCGGCACGTTCGCCCCCCTGATGGACACTGGCGATGACGAACGCGATCGACAGCAGGCGCTGGTGCAGTTCTCCTTGATGGTCGGCGCCCTGACGCTGGCCCGCGCGACCCGTGGCGATCCGTTGTCCGATGAGATTCTGGACGCGGCGCGCAGCTTTTTGACAGCGCCATAACCTCTCCCTCCTGTTCCGCTATGATCATCTGGTAGCGCTGCGACCTTGATCGTTGCCAATGCACTTTGAAGCCAGCAATCTCTAGGGATTTTCAAGTCACAGGAGCCCAGCATGCCCGCAACCGTTCTGGTACTGGTTGAAACAATCAATGATTACTTGCCGATTCTGGAGCATCAGGGGTTTCACCTGATTCTGGCACCGACCCCCGCCGAGCGCGCCGAGGCCATTGCCACCCACGGCGCCCGGATCGATGCGGTCCTGACCCGTGGCCCGTTAGGTTTGTACGCTGACGAAATAGCCGCGCTGCCGGCGCTGAAGATCATCTGCGTGATCGGTGCCGGCTACGAACACGTCGACCTGCAAGCCGCCGCCGACCGGGGCCTGACCGTCACCAACGGCGCCGGCGTCAACGCTTCTTCGGTCGCCGACCATGCGATGGCGATGCTGCTCTCGCTGGTGCGTGATATCCCGCGCTGCGACGCCGCCGTAAGACGGGGCGAGTGGCCGAAGATCATGCGCCCTTCCCTCGCCGGCAAACGCCTGGGCATCCTCGGCCTCGGCGCCGTCGGCATGGCCATCGCCAGGCGCGCGGCCAACGGTTTCGACATGACGGTCAGCTACCACAACCGCCAGCATCGCAGCGATGTGCCGTACAGCTTCTGTTCGACACCTACCGAACTGGCCCGCGTCACGGATTTCCTGGTGGTGGCCACGCCCGGCGGAATCGGCACCCGAAACCTGATCAATCGCCCGGTGCTGGACGCGCTGGGTCCCAACGGTTTTCTCGTCAACATCGCTCGGGCCAGTGTCGTGGTAACCGCCGATCTGATCGGCGCACTGGAACAGCGACGCATTGCCGGCGCGGCACTGGATGTCTTCGACCACGAACCTCAGGTGCCTGAGGCCTTGAAAGTCTTGAGCAATGTCATCCTCACGCCGCACGTCGCGGGACTGTCTCCGGAAGCGACCCAGGGCACGGTCGAACTGGTCGGGCGCAACCTGATGGCGTTCTTTTCCGGTGAACCGGTGCTCACCCCAGTCGCCCTGCCAGCCAATGCGAATCAGGCAGCGCTGTGACAACATTCAAACAGGTGTATCAAAAGCAATGATTGCCCGGCAACACGCTCACCTATAAGGGCTGATCGTGGTTGTCGGTGCCGGGTGTGCACATTAGATTAGCCAATAGTCTCAGGCCTCCAGAATAAGCAGAAGGGATAAGCATGGCGCTTACTGACCAGTCCACCCGTATCCGCTCCGGCGAAGAACTCGATGCCAGCCTGATCGATCCGTACCTCAAGGCCCACATTCCGGGCCTCAGCGGTTTGCCGCAAATCAGCCAGTTTCCCGGCGGTGCGTCGAACCTCACCTACCTGCTGGAATACCCCGAACAGGAATTTGTCCTGCGTCGGCCACCGTTTGGCCACAAGGCCAAGTCCGCCCACGACATGGGTCGCGAATTCCGCATCCTCAATCAACTGCGCGACGGTTTTCCGTACTGCCCCAAAGCCTACGTGCACTGCACTGACGAATCGGTAATCGGTGCCGAGTTCTATGTGATGGAACGGGTCAACGGGATCATCCTGCGCTCCGAACTGCCGCCGGAACTGGGCCTGGATTCGGCGAAAACCGAAGCCCTGTGCAAGAGCTTCATCGACAAGTTCGTTGAACTGCACCAGGTCGACTACAAGGCCTATGGCCTCGGTGATCTGGGCAAACCCGAAGGTTATGTGGCGCGGCAGATCAAAGGCTGGAGCGATCGCTACGAAAAAGCCCTGACCCCGGACGCCCCGCAATGGGACGTGGTCAAAGCCTGGCTCAACGACAAAATGCCGGCCGATCACCCGACCTCAAGCATCGTGCACAACGACTACCGCTTCGATAACGTGATCCTCGACCCGAACAACCCGATGCAGATCATCGGCGTACTCGATTGGGAACTCACCACCCTCGGCGATCCGCTGATGGACCTGGGCAACACCCTCGCCTACTGGATCGAAGCCGGCGACCCGGCCCCAGTACAAATGATGCGCCGCCAGCCGAGCCACGCCCCGGGCATGCTGACCCGCCGCGAGTTCGTCGATTACTACGCCCAACGCGCCGGCATCCAGATCGACAACTTCGACTTCTACTACACCTACGGCCTGTTTCGCCTGGCCGGCATCGTGCAGCAGATCTACTACCGCTTCTTCCATGGTCAGACCCAGGACAAACGCTTCGCGCAGTTCATTCACATGAACAAACTGCTGGAGCAGATGAGTTTGCAGGTCATCCAGAAATCCAGCCTCTGATACAACACACCACTTGTAGGAGCCAGCGATGCGGCGACCCGACTTGCCGGCGAATTGGACACTGCGGTGTATCTGTAATAC
>NZ_JAGYFX010000132.1:0-14361 GCF_019946615.1 Pseudomonas sp. BF-R-01 | reverse complement strand
GAATTGGACACTGCGGTGTATCTGTAATACCGCGTAATCGTTCTTCGCCGGCAAGTCGGGTCGCCGCATCGCTGGCTCCCACGGTACAAATGTCAGGCCTATAACAAGGAACTCCCATGTCCAAGACTCAATTGTTCGACCTCGACGGCAAGATCGCTTTCGTCTCCGGCGCCAGCCGCGGTATCGGTGAAGCCATCGCCAAACTCCTGGCCCAGCAAGGCGCCCACGTCATCGTCTCGAGCCGTAAACTCGAAGGCTGCCAGCACGTCGCCGACGCCATCATCGCTGCCGGCGGCAAAGCCACCGCCGTCGCGTGCCACATCGGCGAAATGGAACAAATCAGCCAGGTCTTCGCCGGCATCCGCGAACAGTTCGGCCGCCTGGACATCCTGGTCAACAACGCCGCGACCAACCCGCAGTTCTGCAACGTGCTGGACACCGACCTCAGCGCCTTCCAGAAAACCGTCGACGTCAACATCCGCGGCTACTTCTTCATGTCCGTGGAAGCGGGCAAACTGATGCGTGACAACGGTGGTGGCAGCATCATCAACGTGGCATCGATCAACGGCATCTCGCCGGGAATTTTCCAGGGCATCTACTCGGTGACCAAGGCAGCCGTGATCAACATGACCAAGGTGTTCGCCAAGGAATGTGCGCAGTTCGGGATTCGCTGCAACGCCCTGCTGCCGGGCCTGACCGACACCAAGTTTGCCTCGGCGCTGGTGAAGAATGATGCGATTTTGAAGACTGCACTGGCGCAGATCCCGCTGAAGCGCGTGGCGGATCCGAGTGAAATGGCGGGGGCGGTGTTGTATCTGGCGAGTGATGCGTCGAGTTACACCACGGGAGTTTCGCTGAATGTGGATGGCGGTTTTCTTTCCTGAGAAAGTCCGTCAATTGTAGGAGCCCGGCTTGCCGGCGATGGCAATCTCGAGAACGCCATCGCGGTAAGCCTTGCATACCCAAATGTAAAATTACGTCTTTTCAGCCGGGATAATTTTCACCCACAACTCAGGTACAGGGAGCTATTGAGTCACGCACCGAGTCAACGTGGTCTCCCTTGTCACCTGCCCTTCAGCCCTTGCGTCACCCAACACATCGGTTTTTTCAGACGTGTCACACGTGCGTTGAGGTATCGGAGGTGGGGCGGCGGGAGGTGGCGGCGGTGGACTGGCGCAACCGCTGAGTATCGTTATGCAAAAGGCAAGCGACAAAGGCGCAAACGTGCATTTCCCAAGAATGTTCATAGGTAGGCCCGCGGCAACTGATTGTCAGATATCTGTGAAACAAATGGATTTCCGCCTATTCACGGTCCGGTCACAGAGTTTTACCCACTTATTGCTTATAGCCCACTCGACCGCTTCTGCCACCCCGCATCGATGTTTCTTGCCCAATCCGCCAGTGCAAATGCCTACGACCATTAGAGAGGTCACGCCATGCAGTAATCCTGGAATGCCGACTCAATCGTTGTTCCAGTCTCTGCGTGTATTAACCCCCTTGATACCGATGCGCAGCCCTACTCTTCAGAAGAAGCTATTCCTACTTTGTACCCAGAAGGTACGAAGGTGATTCCGGTCCACGATGGAACATCAGGGGAAAAAATCCTTGCCGTTACGAACGCAGGCGTTGTGAAGACAACACGCCAGGTAATACCGTCTTTTACCATCACCTGAGGTTCCGTCGGCGTCACAACAGGTGGAAGCCATGAATCCAACGTTTTCATCTCCACCTGTTTGCCAAGCAAACTATCCCCTACCGGCTTCAACGTAATTTTAAAACTACTGCCAGCCTTTACACCGGGTACAAGCCCTGCGTGTGGTACGAATCCGCTCCAAGACGATGACTCCACGTAAATTGAAGAAACCGAATACCAAGGATGAGGAGGCGGCGTGACAATACATGGAAACGTCAAAACCTCAGTAAAGTCCATCGCGAACAATATCAACGTGGCTTTTCCGATAATGGATTGTGGAGTGATTGTAAACTCCGCGATGCCACCGCTCACTGTCACCCAACCCTTCGGGGCTATATCGATATTGGCCAGTTCGACGTCGACCACCTCCAGCCTGATTTGTTTACCGTCCAACAAGTTCGAAACGATCTTCAAAACATGTGAATCAGGCGCCTTCAGCGCAATCGGCGAACCCGGCAGATGCTCGACTCCATCTACAAATATCTTTGAGCCCTCCCACGAGTCAGGCTCTGAAAACTTTCGGCTCGTTTCGATTTCCATTATGAAACCCCTCTGATAACGCCGTGTTAAAAAGACACGGCCCACTATCAGAAAGATCGGGCAAGAGAGCTACTGTCAAACATGACAGTTCAACTAGAACAAAATGCTATAGCCCCCTTCACTTTTGATAATCCCCTACAGGATCGCATTCGGTCGACCCAGACTATTGCTTTCAAGCTCATAACGCAGTTCTTCGATCAGCGCCTGCACAGCGTCCGGCGCTCCGAGCGTTGTCAAGCTCAACCCACTGACCACCAGATCCACCTGCCCGGAAACCGGATGATAGAGCTTCACTGTGAGCGAATGATCCCCCGTAAGCGTGCACTCACAGGCCAGCGGCGAAAAACTGCGTTCCAGTTGCAAGCGTAATTGCGCCAGGGAAATCATTGCGATTCATCTGGGCGACGGCGCATAAACCCGTGCGCTCTGAACGTGACCATGTGACGGTTCCTTTTCCTGTATCGAGGGGGACGCGAAGACTCGTATCTCACCCTTACAGCCTAAGAACCGCCGAGCCCGATCAGAACATCCATTTGCACTGCCTCAACTAGTGCATTTGCACCTTAACGTTATTCCTTTGATCGGCGTTCGCTGGAAAACAATCCCCGCTCACGTGCCCAGACAATCGCCTCGCTGCGACTGTGCACATCGAGCTTGGAGTAAACCGTCGATACGTGATTGCGCACCGTATTGGGGGCCAGTTTCAGGCGCGCGGCGATTTCCTTGTCGGCCAGGCCTTCGCAGATCAGGCCAAGCACATCGCGCTCCCGGGCCGTCAGGTCGGTAAACGACACACTGGGCAATTTCGGCGAATTGGCGCTCTTCACATTGGCGAGTTTTTCGATCAGCGTACGGCTGAACCAGGACGCGTCTTGCATCACTTCTTCGATGGCCGCCACCAACTCCAGTTCGGTGCGTTTGCGCTCGGTAATGTCCATCAACACCAGCAGATAACAAGGGTTGTCCTGAATGTTCACGGTGTCGGCGCAAATCGCGCAATCGATCAGTTGAGCGTCTTTTTTACGGATACGCACATCGATGCGATCCAGGCGGCCGGTTTTCTCCAGCGCCGCAAACAGCCGAGTGCGGTCGCCTTGGTCGTGGATGAAATCGATCTCCGCGAGGGTCTTGCCCAATACGTCTTCGATGGGGTACGCGAGCGTATCAAGGAAGGCTTCGTTGACGTCGATCACCACCTGATCGCCAGCACCGCACACGAGGGTGGGCACCGGGGTCAATCGAAAGGCCTTGGCGAAACGTTCCTCGCTCTGGCGCAGGGCAACTTCAGCCTTGTGCCGTGGCTCCATGTCGACGAAAGAAAACAGCATGCAGTCTTCGTCGTTCAGCTCCAGCGGCTGCCCTGCGACGATGACCTGTTTGCTGCTGCCATCGGCCAACTTCAGCTCAGCCTGCATTTGGGGAATGGTGGTGTTTTCGCGCAAACGCTCGATCGCCAGGTCTTTCTTTTCGGCGCCTTCAAGGACGTCCAGTTCATAGGTCGAAACACCGATGACTTGATCGCGGGCATACCCGGTCATGTCCAGAAAACCCGAATTGACCTTGATGTAGCGCAAATCGCTGAGGCGGCAGATCACCGCCGGGGCCGGATTGGCATTGAAGGTCTTTTCGAAGCGCTGCTCGGCGCTGGCCCATTCGGTGACATCGTCCATGATCAGCACCAGCGACTCCGGCGCCCCTGCACTGTCGGCCAGGACCATGCTGCGCACGTTGTGAACCCAGGTGCGATCCTCGTCGGCGGTCGGCGTCACCTCCACCAACACATCGCTGAAGGTCTCGCCCCGGGCAACCCGGTTGATCGGGTAATTGTCGGTCGCCACCGGGTGGTTATTGCGATAGCGCAACGCGAAACGCCGGGCATATTCCCTGGCGTTCGCGCCCAACTCGCTTATCCGGCTGACGCCGTGCATGGCCAGCGCAGCATCATTGGCCCACACAATGGTCTGGTCGAGCTCCAGCAGAATCACCCCGTCGGACAAACCGGCAATGATCTGCTGCAACTGGCGGCGATTGGTTTCGGTGGTCAGGACGTCCTGGCTCATTGGATCTCCACAATGGCGGCCGCGCCAACGTGTGGCGCTCTGTGAAGATTACGACCGCGAGGGGTGGGGATCGTGCGGCAAACATCCGAATCCGTAGGAGCGAAGCTTGCTCGCGAAGGGGCCATCGACTTCACTATCACTGTCGATTGAACGGGCGCCTTCGCGAGCAAGCTTCGCTCCTACATGGGCTTACGCGAATTTCTGACGTTTATGCCGCGAGCTGCCCCCCGGCAATCGCCGCCGAAGCCGCCAGCATCGCCCGCAACAACACCGCACACCCCGCCGCCAGGTCATCCGGCGCGGCGTTTTCGATTTCGTTGTGGCTGATGCCGCCTTCGCACGGGACGAAGATCATCCCGGCCGGGCCGAGCTCCGCGAGGAAGATTGCGTCGTGCCCTGCTCCGCTGACGATGTCCATGTGCGACAAGCCGAGACCTTGCGCAGCACCGCGTACCGCTTCGACGCAGCCCTTGTCGAAGTACAGCGGCGGGAAGTCGGCGGTGGGGGTCAGTTCGAACGTCAGGCCGTGTTCTTCGCAAGTGGTTTCGATCACTTCACGTACTTCAGCGATCATCGAGTCCAGCCTCGCCGGTTCCAGGTGACGGAAATCGAGGGTCATGCGCACTTCACCGGGGATGACGTTGCGTGAGCCAGGATAGGCTTGCAGGCAACCGACGGTGCCACACGCGTGGGGTTGATGGCCGAGGGCGGCGCGGTTGACCGCACCGACGATCACGGCGGCGCCGACCAGTGCATCCTTGCGCAGGTGCATCGGAGTCGGGCCGGCGTGGGCTTCGACGCCGCGCAGTTTCAGGTCGAACCATTTCTGCCCGAGGGCGCCCATCACCACACCGATGGTTTTGTGTTCGTCCTCAAGGATCGGGCCTTGCTCGATGTGAGCTTCGAAATACGCGCCGACCGCGTGACCGCTGACTTTTCGTGGCCCGGCATAGCCGATGGCGTTCAGCGCTTCACCGACGGTAATGCCTTCGGCATCGACCTTGGCGAGGGTTTCTTCGAGGGTGAATTTTTCCGCAAACACGCCAGAGCCCATCATGCACGGGGCAAAACGCGAGCCTTCTTCGTTGGTCCAGACCACCACTTCCAGCGGCGCTTCAGTTTCCACGCCCAGGTCGTTGAGGGTTCGCAGCACTTCGACCCCGGCCAGTACGCCGAAGCAGCCATCGAACTTGCCGCCGGTGGGTTGGGTATCGATGTGGCTGCCGGTCATCACCGGCGGCAGGTTCGGGTTGCGGCCGGGGCGACGGGCGAAGATGTTGCCGACGGCGTCGATGCTGACGGTGCACCCAGCCTCCTCGCACCACCTGACGAAAATGTCCCGGGCCTGGCGATCGAGGTCGGTCAGGGCCAGGCGACACACGCCGCCCTTGACCGTGGCGCCAAGCCGGGCCAGGTCCATGAGCGACTGCCACAGGCGGTCGCGGTTGATGTGCTGATGGGTGGATTGCAGAACGTCTACGGCCGCGTTCATGGTGATCTCCTCAGGCAGCTGTTATAGGTTTTTCAGGCAATTCTTTGGTGTATTTGAGGCCGCCATCGCCGGCAAGCCGGCTCCTACAGGGGGACGCATTTCAACTGTAGGAGCCGGCTTGCCGGCGATAGGGCCATCCCTCACACCGGAGATTTCGCGATAGACGGGCTGGGCCGCACCGAGCACAACCCGTAATAAATCAACCCGCCCAGCGCCGAGCCAGTGAACCAGCCATAACTGTAAAACCAGCTGAACGCATCGCTGCCCAATGACAGCAACGTCAGCACCACCGGCACGCCGAACGCGATAAATCCATACCAGTTCCACGCCGGGTACACGTCATCGCGATACAACCCGGCCAGGTCCAGTTGCTGTTTCTTGATCAGGAAATAGTCCACCACCATGATCCCGGCGATGGGCCCGAGCAGGCTCGAATAACCCAGCAGCCAGTTCGAATAGACGGTTTCCAGGCTCAGGTCCGAGACAATCAGCCCAAGCTTCTTCAGCAATTCATGGCCCATCAGCAACAACCCCACCAGCCCGGTCAGCAACACCGCTTTGGTGCGGTTGATCACCTTCGGCGCGATGTTCTGGAAGTCGTTGGTCGGCGACACGATGTTGGCCGCGGTGTTGGTGGACAGCGTGGCAATGATGATCAACGCCATGGCCAGCGCCACCCAGACCGGGCTCTGGATATGGCCGATCAACGTCACGGGATCGGAGACGGTCACGCCCACCAGTTTCACCGACGCGGCAGTCATCACCACGCCCAGCGAGGCGAACAGGAACATGGTCAGCGGCAAGCCGATGATCTGCCCGACAATCTGGTCTTTCTGGCTCTTCGCATAGCGGCTGAAGTCGGGAATATTCAGCGACAACGTCGCCCAGAATCCGACCATCGCGGTCAGCCCGGCGGCGAAATAGCTGACCACACTGGCGCCTTCCGGACGCTTGGCCGGGATCGCCAGCAACTCGGTCATCGACACGTTCGGCATCGCCCACACCAGCAGACCGACACCCACCAGCACCAGCAGCGGCGCGGACAGCGTTTCAAGCCATTTGATCGAGTCGGCGCCGCGAATCACCACCCACAGGTTCAGCGCCCAGAAGACCATGAAACCGATGACTTCACCGGTGCCACCGAGGGACTTCCAGCCCTCAAACACCGAGCCCAGAAACAGGTGAATCGCCAACCCGCCGAACATCGTCTGGATGCCGAACCAGCCACACGCCACCAGCGCACGGATCAGGCAGGGAATATTGGAACCGAGGATGCCGAAGGACGAACGCAGCAATACCGGGAACGGAATGCCGTATTTAGTGCCGGGAAACGCATTCAGGGTCAGCGGGATCAACACGATGATGTTGGCGAGCAGAATTGCCACCAGCGCCTCGCCCACCGTCAGGCCGAAATAGGCGGTCAGCACACCGCCGAGGGTGTAGGTCGGCACGCAGATCGCCATGCCGACCCACAGCGCGGTGATGTGCCATTTGTTCCAGGTTCGTTCGCGCACCTTGGTCGGTGCCATGTCGTGGTTGTATCGGGGACTGTCGAGGACATCGCTGCCGGCTTCGAGCTCGAACAAGCCGTCGCGTTCGGTCACTTGCGATCTGATCTGTTGCATGGCCGCTCCACTGTTCTTTGAATTATTTTTTGCTCATCGGGGGCTGGCGGCATCAATAAACGTGCCGGGCACTCCGAATGCGCATCGGGCAGTTCCATAAAAACTTTGCAACTAACTGATGTTGATCAGTTTTATATCTATCTCCAGTGAGTACTCGGCGACGTGTCTGTTCTCTCAGGCTAAAGGCCAGGCAAGTTGTCCGAACCGTCAGGACTCAATCTGGTGCGTCGATCTTTTTTTCAAAGTTGCGCATCAACCATAGACCATTCTCAAGCGGCTGATTTCACATAAGAAATCTCGTCTATTTTTGGAACCTGTCAAGTGCGTCAAAATGGTGAGAGGCCTCACCATTTTGGTGATTAATCGATTTAGTTATTATTTATCAATAACTTAAAACGGTTATATGCTTATAAAAAATATTCTTGCTCAATCCTTGAACTCATACTAGCTTCTAATCCTGACAGCGTTGACAGGAATACGACCGTTGACGCCAGCTGCCTATAAAACAGTTAGAACTGACACCAGTCAGTCATTGCCTGCGAGGAACTCGGAATGTCTCTGTTGATCCGTGGCGCCACCGTTATTACCCATGATGAAAGTTATCGCGCCGACGTCTATTGCGCCGACGGCGTGATCAAAGCCATCGGTGACAATCTTGATGTTCCGGCGGGTGCCGAAGTGCTCGACGGCAGCGGCCAATACCTGATGCCCGGCGGCATCGACCCGCACACGCACATGCAACTGCCTTTCATGGGCACCGTGGCCAGTGAAGACTTTTTCAGTGGCACGGCGGCGGGACTTGCCGGTGGCACCACGTCGATCATCGACTTCGTGATTCCCAACCCGCAGCAGTCGTTGATGGAAGCGTTTCATCAGTGGCGCGGCTGGGCGGAAAAATCAGCGTCGGACTATGGCTTCCACGTGGCGATCACCTGGTGGAGCGAGCAGGTCCGTGAGGAAATGGCCGAGCTGGTCAGCCATCACGGGGTCAACAGCTTCAAGCATTTCATGGCCTACAAGAACGCGATCATGGCGGCCGATGACACCCTCGTAGCGAGTTTCGAGCGCTGCCTGGAATTGGGCGCCGTGCCGACCGTGCATGCGGAAAACGGCGAACTGGTTTATCACCTGCAACGCAAGTTGATGGCCCAAGGCATTACCGGCCCTGAAGCGCATCCGCTGTCGCGCCCTTCGCAAGTCGAAGGTGAAGCGGCGAGCCGGGCGATTCGTATCGCCGAAACCCTGGGCACGCCGCTGTACCTGGTACACGTGTCGACCAAGGAAGCCCTCGACGAAATCACCTATGCCCGCAGCAAGGGCCAGCCAGTCTACGGCGAAGTGCTGGCCGGGCATTTGCTGCTGGATGACAGTGTCTACCAGCATCCGGACTGGCAGACCGCCGCCGGTTATGTGATGAGCCCGCCCTTCCGTCCTCGCGGCCATCAAGAAGCGCTTTGGCACGGCTTGCAGTCCGGCAACCTGCACACCACCGCCACCGATCACTGCTGTTTCTGCGCCGAGCAAAAAGCCGCGGGGCGTGACGACTTCAGCAAGATCCCGAATGGCACTGCCGGTATCGAAGACCGCATGGCCGTGTTGTGGGATGAAGGAGTGAACACCGGGCGTTTTTCGATGCAGCACTTTGTGGCGCTCACCTCCACCAACACCGCGAAGATCTTCAACCTCTACCCGCGTAAAGGTGCGATTCGCGTGGGTGCCGATGCGGATCTGGTGCTGTGGGATCCCGAAGGCACACGGACGATTTCGGCGAAGACGCATCACCAACAGGTCGACTTCAACATCTTCGAAGGCAAAACCGTACGCGGTGTGCCGAGCCATACGATCAGCCAGGGCCGGGTGGTCTGGGCAGACGGGGATTTGCGCGCCGAGCGTGGAGCCGGGCGCTATGTCGAACGGCCGGCGTATCCGGCGGTGTTTGATTTGCTGAGCAAGCGGGCGGAGTTGAATCAGCCGGTTGCTGTGAAACGCTGAGAGCGGCCTTCGGCCTATCGCTGGCAAGCCAGCTCCTACAGGGGAATGCATTTCAACTGTAGGAGCCGGCTTGCTGGCGATGAGGCCGGCCCAGACGACACAAAACACCAATGCCCATCAGAGGCAGTTACCTCAAATAACCGTGAGGCCAACACCGTGATCAAGACCCTGACCCACCTCCCGCATCCCGTTGAGAATGCGGCCGCCCTCGCCGGCCACTTCACCGATCTGGCGCCGCCGCTCAACGATCGCCAGGCGCACCTGGAAGCCTCGCGCTGCCTGTATTGCTACGACGCGCCGTGCGTGAACGCCTGTCCGAGCGACATCGACATTCCCTCGTTCATCCGCAATATCCATCAGGACAACGTGCAAGGCGCGGCGCAAAAAATCCTCTCGGCGAACATCCTCGGCGGCAGTTGCGCCCGGGTCTGTCCGACCGAAATCCTCTGCCAGCAAGCGTGTGTGCGCAACAACGACCATGAATGCGCGCCCGTCTTGATCGGCCTCTTGCAACGTTACGCCGTGGACAACGCGCACTTTAGCGAACACCCCTTCCCGCGCGCGGCCGCAACCGGCAAACGCATCGCGGTGGTAGGGGCCGGTCCGGCCGGTTTGTCCTGCGCTCATCGCAGTGCCATGCACGGGCATGACGTGGTGATTTTCGAAGCACGGGAAAAGGCTGGCGGCCTCAACGAGTACGGAATCGCCAAGTACAAGTTGGTGGACGATTACGCACAGAAGGAGCTGGATTTCCTGTTGCAGATCGGTGGCATCGAAATCCGTCACGGGCAGAAACTCGGTGAAAACCTGACCTTGAGCGACCTGCATCAGCAATTCGACGCGGTGTTCCTCGGCCTCGGTCTCAATGCCAGCAAACAGCTTGGACTGAATCACGAGGACGCCCCCGGCCTGCTCGCCGCCACCGAATACATCCGCGAGTTACGCCAGGCCGATGACCTGACACAACTGCCTTTGGCCGACCACTGCATCGTCCTCGGCGCCGGCAACACCGCCATCGACATGGCCGTGCAAATGGCCCGCCTCGGCGCCCATGACGTGAATCTGGTGTACCGCCGCGGTGTCGAGGACATGGGCGCCACCCACCACGAACAAGACATCGCCAAAGCCAATCAGGTGCGCTTGCTGACGTGGGCGCAACCCGAAGAGGTATTGCTCGATGATCAAGGCCACGTGCGCGGCATGCGCTTCGCCCGCACACAGCTGGTAGAAGGTCGCCTGCAAACCACTGGCGAAACGTTCGAACTGGTCGCCGATGCGATCTTCAAAGCCATCGGCCAGACCTTTGACTCAAGCGCCCTCAGCGACCCGCTGGCCCGTGAACTCAAGCGTCAGGGCGATCGGATTGCCGTCGATGAACAACTGCGCACCAGCATCCCCGGCGTGTATGCCGGCGGCGACTGCACCAGCCTCGATCAGGACCTCACCGTGCAAGCCGTGCAGCACGGCAAGCTGGCTGCCGAGGCGATCAACGCTCAATTGATGCTTAACGTGGAGGCTGCGTAAATGGCCGATCTTTCGATTGTCTTCGCCGGCATCAAATCCCCCAACCCGTTCTGGCTGGCCTCTGCGCCGCCGACTGACAAGGCTTACAACGTGGTCCGCGCCTTTGAGGCCGGCTGGGGTGGCGTGGTCTGGAAAACCCTGGGTGAAGACCCGGCGGCGGTCAACGTGTCGTCGCGCTACTCGGCGCATTTCGGCGCCAACCGTGAAGTGCTTGGCTTCAATAACATCGAGCTGATCACCGACCGCTCACTGGAGATCAACCTGCGGGAAATCACCCAGGTGAAAAAGGATTGGCCGGACCGCGCCTTGATCGTGTCGTTGATGGTGCCCTGCGTCGAAGAATCCTGGAAACACATCCTGCCGCTGGTGGAAGCCACCGGCGCCGACGGCATCGAGCTGAACTTCGGCTGCCCTCACGGCATGCCGGAACGGGGCATGGGCGCGGCCGTCGGTCAGGTGCCGGAGTATGTCGAGCAGGTCACCCGCTGGTGCAAGACGTATTGCTCGCTGCCGGTAATCGTCAAGCTCACGCCGAACATCACCGACATCCGCGTCGCCGCCCGCGCGGCCCATCGCGGTGGCGCCGATGCGGTGTCGCTGATTAACACGATCAACTCGATCACCAGCGTTAACCTGGAACGCATGGTCGCCAATCCCATCGTCGGCAGCCAAAGCACTCACGGCGGTTATTGCGGCTCGGCGGTGAAGCCGATTGCGTTGAACATGGTCGCCGAAATTGCACGCGACCCGCAGACTCAAGGCTTGCCGATCTCCGGTATTGGCGGCATCGGCAACTGGCGCGACGCGGCGGAATTCATCGCGCTGGGCAGCGGCTCGGTACAGGTGTGCACGGCGGCGATGCTGCATGGTTTCCGGATTGTCGAGGACATGAAGGACGGTTTGTCACGCTGGATGGACAGTCAGGGCTATGCCAGCGTGTCGGAATTTTCCGGGCGCGCGGTGGGCAATACCACGGACTGGAAGTACCTGGACATCAACTATCAGGTGATCGCGAAAATTGACCAGGAGGCGTGTATCGGTTGCGGTCGCTGCCATATCGCTTGCGAAGACACCTCGCACCAGGCGGTGGCCAGCCTCAGGCAGGCGGATGGGACGCACAAATATGAAGTGATCGATGACGAGTGTGTGGGCTGCAATTTGTGCCAGATCACTTGCCCGGTGCAGGACTGCATCGAGATGGTGCCGATGGAGAACGGCAAGCCGTTTCTGGATTGGAATCATGATCCGAGGAATCCGTATCATGTCGCCGTCTAAAATCTGCTGCGCCTGATCTGACGCCTTCGCGGGCAAGCCTCGCTCCTACAGGTACAGCGCGGTACCTGTAGGAGCGAGGCTTGCCCGCGAAGAGGCCATCAGCAACACCCGAGATATCAGGGCTCCAACCCGATCCCGCGCAAAATCACGCTCGTCACCGTCTGCACCGCCCGCTCGAACTGCATGTCCGACAGCGGCTGGTGATCGTTCAGAATATTCACCTGATGATCAAAGTCGGCGTAATGCTGAGTCGACGCCCAGATCATGTACAGCAGGCTGGAAGGCTCCACCGGCAGGATGCGTTTGTCGTCCACCCACTGGCGAATTTTCGCTTCTTTCATCTTGGCCCAGTCGTACAGGCTGGCGTCGAGTTTCTCACCCAGCGTCGGCGCGCCGTGGATGATTTCGTTGGCCCAGACTTTCGAGCCGTAAGGCCGGCTGCGCGAGTGGTTCATCTTGGCGCGGATGTAACTGCTGAGCACCACGCGTGGGTCATCGAACATCTCGAAGCACAGCGCATCCTGCTTCCACACTTCCAGCAAATCGAACAGCACGGCACTGTAGAGTTCGGTCTTGGTGCTGAAGTAGTAATGCAGATTGGAGCGCGGCAGTTGCACTTCAGCGGCGATGTCCGCCATGGCGGTGCCGCCGAAACCTTTTTCGGCGAAGACCTTTTCGGCCCCGAGCAGAATTTTTTCGACGTTACTGCGGCGAATCTCGATCTTGTGATTGCCCATGAGGGCTCCCTGACAACAGCGTTGCTCAAGACTAGCATCCGCCCTACATCGCGGCGACAGCGGAAAACGAAACTTCGTACACCCGCCCGCTCGCGCTCGCAGTTAAACTGTCGCCCTTCTTCGAACCTGCCTCTGAGGTATCCACGATGCTTTTCAAGAAAACCCTGACCGCTGTCGCCCTGCTCGGCTCGCTGCTCGCCGCTTCGTCGGTGTTTGCCCATGCTCATCTGAAAAGCCAGACGCCGGCTGCCGACAGCACCGTGAGTGCGCCGTCGGAATTGCGCCTGGTGTTCTCCGAAGGTGTCGAAGCGGCATTCACCAAAGTCACGATCAGCAAGGACGGCGCCAACGTTGAGGTGAAAAGCCTGGCCACCGAAGGCAGCGATAAAAAGACCCTGGTCGTGACCCCGGCTGCGCCACTGGCGGCGGGCGCCTACAAAGTCGAATGGCATGCGGTGTCGGTCGATACCCACAAAAGCGAAGGCGCCTACAGCTTCAAGGTTGGCCAGTAATTCATGACGAGCGCGATGGTGCTGTGCCGCTTCCTGCATTTCACCGTGGTGCTGATGCTGTTCGGGGTCTGGGTATTCAGGCCGCTGCTGTTGGGTCATGAGGCGTTGCTGGACAAAACGCTGGCGCGAGTCAGCCGCTGGCTCGCCTCGGTCGCATTGGTCAGCGGCATCGCCTGGCTGCTGCTGATCACCGTCAGCATGGCCGGTGCGTGGGAGGCGGCGTTCGATCCGTCGACCTTGCGCCTGGTGCTGGGCAATACGTTTTTCGGCCAGGTCTGGCGCTGGCATCTGCTGCTCAATGGCTTGCTGATGGTTGTGCTGCTGACACCGCTTCACTCAAGCCTGCCCTTGCGCCTGGTCCTCGGCGGCCTGCTGCTGGCGACGTTGGCGCCGGTCGGTCACGGCGCGATGCTCGATGGCCTCAGCGGCCAGTTGCTGATCCTCAATCAAATCATTCACCTGACCTGCGTCGGCGCCTGGCTCGGTGGCTTGTTGCTGTTGGTGTTGATCCTGCGGCAACCGGCTGGCCATGCTGTCCGCGAAATACTGCAACGCTTCAGCGGCGTCGGTTATGCGCTGGTGGCAGGACTGGTGATCACCGGGCTGATCAATGTGCGGGTGTTGACCGGGCAGTTCTGGCCGACCCCGTTGCTGTCCGGGTTTGCCTTGATTCTGCTGATCAAGGTGCTGCTGGTGAGTGCGATGCTGGGGTTGGCGCTGTTCAATCGGCAGCGGATCAAGGATTGCGAGCAGCGCATGGCGACGCTCAAAACCAGCGTGATTATGGAGTGGCTGCTGGGCATTGGCGCGGTGGCGGCAGTCTCCCTCCTGGGCACCATGCCCCCGATGATTACCGGATAAAACACGCCCCCTGTAGGAGCCGGCTTGCCGGCGATGGCGTACTTGAGATC
>NZ_JAGYFX010000131.1:0-14651 GCF_019946615.1 Pseudomonas sp. BF-R-01 | reverse complement strand
GAGGTATGCGCTCTCCTGTAGGAGCGAGGCTTGCCCGCGAAGAGGCCCGTCAGATCGCAGCCAACGCCTTGGCCAACCGCTTGCCCCGCGCCCCCGCCGCCAAATCCATCACCGCCTGATCCCGCTGCCACATCGCCGCCCACTGCGGCGGACCATCGGCCAATGCCTGGTTCACCTCAACCTTCAACCCGTCGAACTGCGCAAACAACCCGCCCAGCAACACATGCCCCGCCGGATTGTTCGGCGCCTGCCGGCTCATTTCCGCACACCCGGCCAACAGCGCCAGCAAACGCAACTGCAAGGCCTGCGGCCAGTCACTGTCCTGGCCGACGCCATACAACCACGCTGTCATCGCGCTCAACACATAGACGTCTTCCAGCGTTCTGAACGGTTTGACGTACGCATCCCAGCCATCCCCCGCCAGCAATTCACACAAGGCATGGTCGAGAAACAGCCGGCCATGACTGATGTCCGGCATCAGCGGGATCGGCGGGAGTTTTTCCAGGCGCACACCCGGCTCACCGGGATAAACCACCGCCAGGCTCAGGCGCGGCGACTCGCCAGGCGCTTCACTGCGCGCAGCGATCAGCAGCCAGTCGGCCGCATCGCCGGCGGTCACGAAATCCTTGCGTCCGCTCAGGCGCAGTTCGCTCAGGCGCGTCTGCATGTCCGCCACCCGCAGGCTGCGCTGTTCGGTCGCGCACAACGCGCCAAGACTCGGCGGCGCGCTCGGCCACAGCATGCGCAATGCCGCCTGATAGCCCACCAGAAACGCCAGCCCCGGTGTCGCCATCAGGCGTCCACCGCCCACCGCCAACTCAAACGGCGTGACCGTGCCCAACTGCTGCAACAAGGTCGCGAAGCCTTCACCGAGGTCCGGATTGGCGGGCAAGCGATCGCGGCGTTTCAACAGGGTTTGCCAGGGCATAAGAGGCTCCTTGTGGGCTGTCATATAAGCATCACCAAAGCTTCATGGCGATGACACCGGGGCTACATAGCCTGACTTTGCACAACACGGCCGCATAAAGAAAGTCGATCGGCTCTAACCCAAGACGGGTGACCAGCCCGCACGGAGAATCGCAATGACTCAGATCGCCCGCATCAGCGACACCGGCAATGAACGCCGCCTGCAAGCCGAACGCCTGGTGGGCGCCGAGGCCTTGCAGGAAGCCCAGGCTTTGCGCTTCAACGTGTTCAGCGGCGAGTTCAACGCCAAGCTCAAAGGCGCGGAACTGGGTCTGGACATGGATGACTATGATGTTCACTGCGCCCACATCGGCGTGCGTGACCTGAACACCGGTCGCCTGGTGGCGACCACCCGTTTGCTCGACCACACCGCCGCCAGCAGCCTGGGCAAGTTTTACAGCGAAGAAGAATTCAGCCTGCACGGCCTGATCCAACTCAAAGGCCCGATCCTCGAAATCGGCCGTACCTGCGTCGACCCGGCCTACCGCAACGGCGGCACCATCGCCGTGCTCTGGGGTGAACTGGCCGAAGTCCTGAACCAGGGCGGCTACAGCTATCTGATGGGGTGCGCGAGCATCCCGATGCAGGACGGCGGCATTCAGGCTCACGCGATCATGCAGCGTCTGCGTGAACGTTACCTGTGCACCGAAAACCTGCGCGCCGAACCGAAAAAACCGTTGCCGGTTCTGGACATCCCCTCCAACGTCATCGCCGAAATGCCGCCGCTGCTCAAGGCCTACATGCGTCTCGGTGCGAAGATTTGCGGCGAGCCGTGCTGGGACGAAGACTTCCAGGTCGCCGACGTGTTCATCCTGCTCAAGCGCGACGAACTCTGCCCGCGCTACGCCAAACACTTCAAGGCGGCGGTGTAATGAGCCGCTTGCGGGTGTACGCGCGGATTGCGCGAGTGTTGGTCGTGGTGGCATTAGGGTTGAGCATGGCCAGTGTCTTCGGCTTGTTCGAGCGCTTGGGCATCGCCCATTCGATGGTCCGCCGTCAGCGCTGGTCGCGATTTTTCATGGCACGCCTGGCGAATGCCCTGCCCTTTCGCGTGACCGTGCACGGTGAATTGCCGAAGGAGCCGATGCTCTGGGTCAGCAACCACGTGTCCTGGACGGACATTCCGCTGCTGGGCATGCTCACGCCGATGTCGTTCCTGTCCAAGGCCGAAGTGCGTACCTGGCCGGTGGCGGGCTGGTTGGCGGCCAAGGCCGGCAGCCTGTTTATCCGCCGTGGTTCGGGTGACAGTCAGTTGATCCGCAAACAGATGACGCGCCATCTGGAGCAAGCGCATCCGCTGCTGATGTTCCCGGAAGGCACCACCACCGATGGCCGTTCGTTGCGCACCTTCCATGGTCGCTTGCTGTCGGCGGCGATTGATTCGCAAGCGAAGCTGCAACCGTTGGCGATTCGTTACCTGCGCGAGGGTGAAATCGATTCGCTGGCGCCGTTCATTGGCGATGATGACTTGCTCTCGCACCTGATGCGCTTGTTTGCCAATGACCGGGGCGACGTGGAGATTCATCTGCTCAAGCCGATTGCCTGTGAGGGCCGCGAGCGTGCGGCGCTGGCATTCGAAGCGCAGCAGGCGGTGCAGAAGGTGTTGTTTGGCGCGATTCCCGAAAAACAGCAAGCGCCAATGCGCCCCGCCATCGCTGCCTGAGCACATACCCCTGTAGGAGCCGGCTTGCTGGCGATGACGGCATAACATTCAACAGAGATGTTGACTGATACACCGCCATCGCCGGCAAGCCGGCTCCTACAGGGATTTATGTTGTAGGGTAGTTTTGGGCGAAGTCCTGGAGCTGCGGATAGAACAACCGAAAATCCTCGCTCAACGGCTCATACAACACCCGCAGCTCCTGCATCGCCGCTGCCAGTTCCTCGGGCTTGGTCAACCGCCGCGAAATCCCCCGCAGCACCTGCTCCAACACTTCGAATTCCCGGTAAGAACCCAACCAGTCATTCGCCACCATGTGCGGCGCAATCCTCGCCAGGCGTTCCGGTAATTGCGGCTCATTGGACAGCACCCGATACACATCGTCGGTGAACAGCGCCAGCGGCCGGTCGGCATACAGCGTCCAGTCCCGCGCCAGGCAATGGTCAAAAAACACATCGAGCACGATCCCGGCATAACGCCGGCGGGTCAGGGAAAACCGCGACAACGCCACGTCCACCATCGGATGGCGGTCGGTAAACACGTCGATGCTGCGATGCAACTGGATAGCCGCCTCGATCTCCGGGTCGAACTGCCCTTGCAGCCGTCCTTTGACGAAATCGCCATACAGACTGCCGAGCAATTGACCGGGACGCTGGCCACCGAGGTGAAGATGTGCGAGATAGTTCATGCCGCCCAGCTTAACACTGCGGCATTAATATCGTTATAACCCGATATACCGATTTACGCGGTCATCAGATCAAAATCATATTGGTATATCGCGAAATACCGATTTAAAGTTCGCTTCATCGCGATATAACGTTTTACTCATCACGAGCCCCAAGCCATGAACCTCGACCTCGACGAAATAATAAAAGCCCTGGCACACCCAGTACGGCGAGAAATCCTGCACTGGCTCAAAGACCCGGACGTCGAATTTCCCGACCAGACCCACAGCAACGAGCACGGCGTCTGCGCCGGGCAGATCGATCAACGGTGCGGTTTGTCGCAGTCCACGGTGTCCGCACACCTGGCGACCCTGCAACGCGCCGGCCTGATCAGCAGCCGCAAAGTCGGCCAGTGGCACTTTTTCAAACGCAACGAGGAAACCATCCAGGAATTCCTCAAAACCTTCAGCAAAGAGCTCTGACCCTTAAGCTGACAAGGAATCAACAATGCCCCTCTCGCTCCTCATCCTGGCCTTGAGCGCCTTCGCCATCGGCACCACCGAGTTCGTCATCATGGGCCTGCTGCCCGATGTGGCGGCTGACCTCGGTGTGTCGATCCCCGGTGCCGGCTGGCTAGTGACCGGTTACGCCCTGGGCGTGGCCATCGGTGCGCCGTTCATGGCACTGGCCACCGCCAGGCTGCCGCGCAAGGCCGCACTGGTGGCGTTGATGGGGATATTCATCATCGGCAATCTGCTCTGCGCAGTGGCCAGTGACTACAACGTGCTGATGTTCGCCCGAGTGGTGACTGCCCTCTGCCACGGTGCGTTCTTCGGTATCGGTTCGGTCGTGGCTGCGGGCCTGGTGCCAGCCAACAAACGCGCTTCGGCCGTGGCCCTGATGTTCACCGGCCTGACCCTGGCCAACGTCCTCGGCGTGCCGCTGGGCACAGCGCTGGGTCAACAAGCCGGCTGGCGCTCGACGTTCTGGGCGGTGACCGTTATCGGCGTAATCGCCTTGATCGGCCTGATCCGTTTCCTGCCGGCCAAGCGCGATGAAGAGAAACTCGACATGCGCGCCGAACTGCGTGCCCTCAAAGGCGCCGGCATCTGGCTGTCGCTGAGCATGACCGCGCTGTTCGCCGCGTCGGTGTTCACCTTGTTCACCTACGTCGCCCCGCTGCTGGGCGAGGTGACCGGCGTCTCGCCACGCGGCGTGACCTGGACGCTGATGCTCATCGGCCTGGGCCTGACAGTCGGCAACATCATCGGCGGCAAACTGGCCGACAAAGGCCTGGCGGCGACGCTGATCGGGGTGTTCATCAGCATGGCCGTGGTGTCCACCGTACTGACCTGGACTAGCGTTGCGCTAATCCCGACCGAAATCACCCTGTTCCTCTGGGCCACCGCGTGCTTTGCCGCCGTGCCCGCCCTGCAAGTGAACGTGGTGACCTACGGCAAGGCTGCACCGAACCTGGTCTCGACCTTGAACATCGGCGCCTTCAACGTCGGCAACGCACTCGGTGCCTGGGTCGGCGGCAGCGTCATCGCCCACGGCTACGGCCTGACCAGCGTGCCACTGGCGGCGGCCGCACTGGCGGTACTCGCCCTGCTGGTGACCCTGATTACTTTCCGTCAGAGCGGTAATCCCGAACTGGCCCCTGCTACCAACAACTGACTCACTGATACCTCACGAGGGTGCATTTCATGACGACTATTTTCGATCCGATCAAACTGGGCGACCTCGAGTTGGCCAACCGCATCATCATGGCTCCGCTGACCCGCTGCCGCGCCGACGAAGGTCGTGTGCCGAACGCGCTGATGGCCGAGTACTACGTTCAACGCGCCTCGGCCGGCCTGATCCTCAGCGAAGCCACGTCGGTCACGCCGATGGGCGTTGGCTACCCGGACACCCCGGGCATCTGGTCCAACGATCAAGTGCGCGGCTGGACCAACGTCACCAAGGCGATCCACGGCGCAGGCGGCAAGATCTTCCTGCAACTGTGGCACGTCGGCCGGGTTTCCCACGAGTCGTACCTGAACGGCGAAAAACCGGTCGCACCGAGCGCCATCCAGCCCAAAGGCCATGTCAGCCTGGTTCGCCCACTGGCCGATTACCCGACGCCGCGCGCCCTGGAAACCGCTGAAATCGCCGACATCGTCGACGCCTACCGCATCGGTGCCGAAAACGCCAAGGCCGCCGGTTTCGATGGCGTGGAAATCCACGGTGCCAACGGTTACCTGCTCGACCAGTTCCTGCAAAGCAGCACCAACCAGCGCACCGACCAATACGGCGGCTCCGTGGAAAACCGTGCACGCCTGCTGTTGGAAGTGACCGATGCCGCCATCGAAGTCTGGGGCGCCGGCCGCGTCGGTGTGCACCTGGCACCGCGTGCCGACTCCCATGACATGGGTGACGACAACCTCGCCGAAACCTTCACCTACGTCGCTCGCGAACTGGGCAAACGTGGCATCGCGTTCATCTGCTCCCGCGAAAAAGAAGGCACCGACAGCCTCGGCCCGCAAATCAAGGAAGCCTTCGGCGGTCCGTACATCGTCAACGAACGCTTCACCAAGGACAGCGCCAACGCCTGGCTGGCCAGCGGCAAGGCCGACGCGGTCGCCTTCGGCGTGCCGTTCATTGCCAACCCGGATTTGCCGGCACGCTTGAAAGCCGATGCGCCGCTGAACGAAGCGCGTCCGGAGCTGTTCTACGGCAAGGGCCCGGTCGGCTACATCGACTACCCGGTAATGTAAGCTCCGTTTAAATAAAAAGCCCCGGGTAGAAACACCCGGGGTTTTTTATTTGGAAAACGCTAAACTAATGAAACAACATCTGTATTGCAACAGCACTTATAGCGGGGTTAATTTCAAACAACAACACAACCAACAAGTGATCTGAAATGGACAACTCCCCCGCAAACAAACTTGCTTTTACATTAACCCTTAGCAACTTCACAGACTCGATATTTTGGCGCAACGACGTCATGCTGGACGATACCCCGCCAGCCTTCCCCTCCAAAATCATGCCACTGAGCACTCAGCTAATCGTCTTGGAAGGCAACCCACAATTGCCGCAAAGCATTAATATCGAATACGGCATCAGAAAAACCGTTTTCAGCGCTCAGGCCATTTACACCAATTACCGTCAGACGGTGCATATCAAAATGGCTTTTCAATACACGCACCGTAAACGCCTGAATCATCGGCGGCCGGAAGTTGATTTCTTCTGGGAACACAATGCGCTGTCCATTGGGGAAGTACCCATTTTCAGCCAGTCTTTTCTTGAAGACACGAGCGATAACTATCCCTACAACTACAACATGCTGGCCGTCATCATGGATCGCTGAGCCGCAACCCACCCAGACCGGGAACCACGTGTTTTATCGAAAGGAATCGACATGAACGACATCAAAGAAACCAGTAACAAGTACGAAGATCTACTATCGTTTTTCAATTACACTTCCATTGGCACACTTTACAACCTGACACCACTACTATTCAGCGAAGAGAATCAACAAGCACTGGATGAGTTGATCGGGATCGCCGAGGTGGAATTAATCGGCTTCCTCGAAAAAATCGAGTCAGAACGCGAGTTGAATCAGAAAATCGAACAGTGGCGACATCAAGATGAAAGCCCGAAAAACACTCGCGTGATCGTCAAACTCATTAACAACACACCGCACACGTTTAAAATCGCACAAACCAGTCTGCCTTTACGCCCATCAGAGCGTGAGTCATTCCTGCTCCAGGCTCACGCAAAGACAGCAATCAAATCCGATTTTGCCTATACGTACGCCGCGCCGTGGCCGAAGAACAAAATCATGTTCAATCAGTTCGTAGATTTTATCGATCAGAACGTCGGAGTACGTTTTGAGCTCGGCATGATCATGAACAAATCCTTCGGCGTTATTTCGCCAATACACAGGGCAACGGTAAAAAACACCGTCACCTCCATTGGCTCATCCAAAATCAATTCTTCCACCAAAATCACCAGCATGGCAGAGGATCAGCCTTTCAACTTCGAGGTGGAAATCACACTGGGCTGAAGCAGCGACCACTGGGGATCGCTCTTGCCTTTTCACATCTGCGACACAAATTTCCTACAAAATACGTAGCTCGCTACCTGTCATCCCGGAGCGCGTCCCTATATAAAAGCACCCCAGTACGCCAACGCGGGCGAAGAGTTGATCTTCGCCCGCGTCTATTGACATAAACGGATCCAATTACGCATGTTGCTTCACTTTCGCAGGCTGGGACTGAAACGCAGCATGTCCAGCCCGGTATCGACCCAACGCTCGGCCTCGGTATGCAGCTGGAAACTGTCCGGCGCGAGCAACCATTGGTACAACAGGCCATCTATATAGGCATGAATGCTGATGGCCGCACGGGCGGTGTCGAGGTTTTCCGGCAACTGCCCGCGATTCACGGCATTACGCAAGGTCAGGCCAATGCGCGTGTTGCATTCGAGGCTGGCCGTTCGGCGCTGCTGGCGCAGATCGCACATTTCATCGGTGAATTCGCACTTATGAAACAGAATCTCGTTGATGCGCCGGGTCTTGGGGTCCAGCGCAACTTCATGAAACAAATGAATCAGCAACCGACGCATGCAGCCCAGCGGATCGAGCTCGTCTTCGCTCTCCGCGGCTTTGGCCAGCTCATCAAGGGGCTCATGCAAGCTGTCGAGCATGGCCTGCACCAGATCGGCCTTGTTGCTGAAATGCCAGTAGATGGCGCCACGGGTGACGCCGGCCAGGGTTGCGATGTCCGCCAGCGTCGTGCGGGCCACGCCCCGCTCGAAAAAGGCTTTTTCGGCCGCCTCGAGTATCTGGCTGCGGGTTTCTTGAGCTTCCTCTTTGGTGCGACGGACCATGGCAGTACAACCTCAATCAGGATGCTTCAGCGATGTCTGAATATCAGCTGAATAAAAGTGGGGCGAGCGCTCTTGGGACTCGTCCCCGGGCCTACAATTCCAACCTTGCGACGGCCTCTGTAACAGCGAGGGTACACAGCCAAGGTATTTACAAACAACCATGAATGTAAGTATATTCCTTAGCATGCTACTTATCCACCCGGTACCCAATTTTTAACCTTCCATCTTTTCTTGTGCGTTTTTTTGCGCGCCTGACCCGAGGATTTTCATGCAATTCAAGCCAGCTGTTACCGCTCTGGTCACTGCCGTCGCCTTGGCATCGCTGCTCAGCGGATGCAAAAAGGAAGAAGCGGCACCGGCCGCTCCACCGCCTCAGGTCGGCGTCGTCACCCTGCAACCTCAAGCCTTCACCCTGACGTCCGAGCTGCCGGGCCGCACCAGCGCCTACCGCATCGCGGAAGTTCGCCCGCAGGTCAACGGCATCATTCTCAAACGTCTGTTCAAGGAAGGCGGCGACGTCAAAGCCGGCCAACAGCTGTATCAGATCGATCCAGCCGTCTATGAAGCCACGCTGAAAAGCGCCGAAGCCAACCTGCAACAGACCAAGTCGATCTCCGATCGCTACAAGCAACTGGTCAACGAACAGGCTGTGAGCCGTCAGGAATACGACACCGCACAGGCCAACCGCCTGCAATCGGAAGCCGCCCTGCAAAGCGCCCAGATCAATGTGCGCTACACCAAGGTCTATGCGCCACTGTCCGGTCGCATCGGTCGTTCCAGCGTGACCGAAGGCGCTCTGGTCACCAGTGGCCAGGCGGACGCCATGGCGGTGATCCAGCAACTCGACCCGATCTACGTCGATGTCACCCAGTCCTCGGTAGAGCTGCTTGAACTGCGCCGCGAACTGGAAAGCGGTCGCCTGCAAAAGGCCGGCGACAACTCGGCGGCGGTCAAGCTGACCCTCGAAGACGGCAGCCAGTACAAGCTCGACGGCAAGCTCGAATTCTCCGAAGTCTCGGTTGACCAGACCACCGGTTCCGTCACCCTGCGTGCGGTGTTCCCGAACCCTGATCACACCCTGTTGCCCGGCATGTTCGTTCACGCCCAGCTTCAGGCCGGCGTGAATGCAGCTGCCATCCTGGCGCCGCAACAAGGCGTGACCCGCGACCTCAAAGGCTCCCCGACCGCTCTGGTCGTCGGTGCGGACAACAAGGTCGAATTACGTCAGCTCAAGGCCAGCCGCACTGTCGGCAGCCAGTGGCTGATCGAGGACGGCCTGAAGGCCGGTGATCGCCTGATCACCGAAGGGCTGCAATTCGTCAAACCTGGCGTTGAAGTCAAGGCCACTGAGGCGACTAACGTTGGCGCAAAGAACCCGGCCCCCGCACAGGCAGCTAACAAGGCTTCCAGCGGCAAAGGGGAGTAAACCATGTCGAAATTTTTTATCGACCGTCCGATTTTCGCCTGGGTAATTGCCCTGGTGATCATGCTGGTCGGGGCTCTATCGATCCTCAAGTTGCCGATCAACCAGTACCCGAGCATTGCGCCTCCGGCGATCGCCATTTCCGTGGCTTACCCGGGCGCTTCCGCGCAAACCGTGCAAGACACCGTGGTTCAGGTGATCGAGCAGCAGCTCAACGGTATCGACAACCTGCGTTATGTGTCCTCGGAAAGTAACTCCGACGGCACCATGACGATCACCGCGACCTTCGAGCAAGGCACCAACTCCGATACCGCGCAGGTTCAGGTCCAGAACAAACTGAACCTGGCCACCCCGCTGCTGCCGCAAGAAGTACAGCAGCAAGGTATCCGTGTGACCAAGGCCGTGAAGAACTTCCTGCTGGTGATCGGCGTGGTCTCGCGTGACGGCAGCATGACCAAGGACGACCTGTCCAACTACATCGTGTCCAACATGCAGGATCCGATCTCGCGGACAGCCGGCGTGGGCGACTTCCAGGTGTTCGGTTCCCAGTACGCCATGCGTATCTGGCTCGACCCGGCCAAGTTGAACAACTTCAACCTGACCCCGATTGACGTCAAAACCGCCATCGCCGCGCAAAACGTCCAGGTATCGTCCGGCCAGCTCGGCGGCCTGCCTGCCCTGCCCGGCACTCAGTTGAACGCGACGATCATCGGCAAGACCCGCCTGCAGACCGCTGAGCAATTCAACAGAATCCTGCTCAAGGTCAACAAGGACGGCTCCCAGGTTCGCTTGAAAGATGTCGCCGACGTCGGTCTGGGTGGCGAGAACTACAGCATCAACGCCCAGTTCAACGGAGCCCCGGCTTCCGGCCTGGCGGTGAAACTGGCCAACGGTGCCAACGCCCTCGACACCGCGAAAGCCCTGCGCAAGACCATCGACAGCCTCAAGCCGTTCTTCCCGCAAGGGATGGAAGTGGTGTTCCCGTACGACACCACGCCAGTGGTGACCGAGTCGATCAAGGGTGTGGTTGAAACCCTGGTCGAAGCAATCGTGCTGGTGTTCCTGGTGATGTTCCTGTTCCTGCAGAACTTCCGCGCCACCGTCATCACCACGATGACCGTGCCGGTGGTATTGCTGGGTACGTTCGGCATCCTCGCGGCGTTCGGTTTCAGCATCAACACCCTGACCATGTTCGGTATGGTGTTGGCCATCGGCCTGCTGGTGGACGATGCCATCGTCGTGGTGGAAAACGTCGAACGGGTCATGAGCGAAGAAGGCCTGTCACCCAAGGAAGCCACCAAGAAATCCATGGGGCAGATCCAGGGTGCGCTGGTCGGTATTGCCCTGGTGCTCTCGGCGGTACTGTTGCCGATGGCGTTCTTCGGCGGTTCCACGGGTGTGATCTACAAGCAGTTCTCGATCACCATCGTCTCGGCCATGGCCCTGTCGGTACTGGTCGCGCTGATCTTCACCCCGGCGCTCTGCGCCACCATGCTCAAAGCCATTCCCAAGGGCGAGCACGGCGTGCCGAAACGCGGTTTCTTCGGCTGGTTCAACCGCAACTTCGACCGTAGCGTGAAAAGCTACGAGCGTGGCGTCGGCAACATTCTGCGCAACAAGGCGCCGTACCTGCTGGCCTACGTGATCATCGTCATCGGCATGATCTGGTTGTTCATGCGTATTCCTTCCTCGTTCCTCCCGGAGGAAGACCAGGGCGTACTGTTTGCTCAAGTGCAGACCCCGGCCGGCTCGACTGCCCAGCGCACTCAGGTCGTCGTGGACGAGATGCGTGAATTCCTGCTGCGTCCAAGCAAGGATGGCGGTGAAGGCGATGCGGTGAACTCGGTGTTTACCGTGACCGGCTTCAACTTCGCCGGCCGTGGCCAGAGTTCGGGTATGGCGTTCATCATGATGAGGCCGTGGCACGAACGTAACGCCGACAACAACGTGTTCAAGGTCGCGGCCCGTGCCCAACAGCACTTCTTCACCTTCCGTGACGCCATGGTGTTCGCTTTCGCACCGCCAGCGGTACTGGAGCTGGGTAACGCCACAGGTTTCGACGTGTTCCTGCAAGACCGCGCCGGTATCGGTCACGAAAAGCTGATGGCTGCCCGTAACCAGTTCCTCGGCATGGCGGCGCAGAGCAAAGTGCTGGCGCAAGTGCGCCCGAACGGTCTGAACGACGAACCGCAATTCCAGTTGGAAATCGACGACGAGAAGGCCAGTGCGCTGGGCGTTACCATCGCCGACATCAACAACACCCTGTCGATTGCCTTGGGCAGTAGCTATGTGAACGACTTCATCGACCGTGGTCGTGTGAAGAAGGTTTACGTGCAAGGCCAGCCCGGCGCGCGCATGAGCCCTGAAGACCTGAAGAAGTGGTACGTGCGCAACAGCACCGGGACCATGGTTCCTTTCACTGCGTTTGCCAAGGGTGAGTGGATTTACGGTTCGCCAAAACTGGCCCGTTACAACGGCGTAGAAGCGATGGAAATCCTCGGCTCCCCTGCCCCGGGTTATTCCACCGGTGAAGCCATGGCCGAAGTCGAGGCGCTTGCCCTGAAACTGCCGGCCGGTGTCGGTATTTCCTGGACCGGTCTGTCGTATGAAGAACGACTGGCGGGCTCCCAGGCGCCTGCACTGTTCGCGCTGTCGATTCTGATGGTGTTCCTGTGCCTGGCGGCGCTGTACGAAAGCTGGTCGATTCCGATTGCCGTCGTGCTCGTGGTGCCACTGGGGATTATCGGTGCGTTGATGGCCACCAGCCTGCGGGGTCTGTCCAACGACGTGTACTTCCTCGTGGGTCTGTTGACCACCATCGGTCTGGCGGCGAAAAACGCCATTCTGATCGTCGAGTTCGCCAAGGATCTGCATGAACAGGGCAAGAGCTTGCAGGAGGCAGCCATCGAGGCTTGCCGCATGCGTTTGCGCCCGATCATCATGACCTCCCTGGCGTTCATTCTCGGCGTAGTGCCGCTGGCCATTTCCAGCGGCGCCGGCTCGGGCAGCCAACACGCCATCGGTACCGTGGTAATTGGCGGTATGATCACCGCCACCGTATTGGCGATCTTCTGGGTCCCGTTGTTCTTCGTCACCGTGTCGGCCATGGGTCAGCGAAAAATCGCCGATCAGGACGACGCTATTGAACCTTCTAAAGAGGCTGGCTAATGAGCAAGTCGCTACTCTCCATCGCAGTCGCGGCCTTCGTGCTGAGCGGCTGCTCGCTGATACCCGATTATCAGCAGCCTGAAGCACCGGTGGCCGCCCAGTACCCGCAAGGCCCGGCGTATTCGCCGGCCCAGGCGCCGAGCCAGGCCGCCGCCGAACAAGGCTGGAAGCAGTTTTTCCATGACCCTGCGCTGCAGCAGCTGATCCAGCTTTCCCTGGAAAACAACCGTGACCTGCGTGTCGCGGCGCTGAACATCGACGCGTTCGCTGCGCAATACCGCATCTCGCGCGCCGACCTGTTCCCGGCGGTTTCGGCCAACGGTACCGGCAGCCGTCAGCGGGTTCCGGCTGACGCTTCACAGAGCGGTCAGGCAGGCATCACCAGTTCCTACTCGGCCACCGTCGGCATCAGCGCCTATGAACTCGACCTGTTTGGTCGAGTTCGCAGCCTGAACGAAGAAGCCCTGCAAAAATACTTCGCCACCGAAGAAGGCCGTCGCAGCACGCAAATCAGCCTGGTGGCCAGCGTGGCGAATGCCTACCTGACCTGGCAGGCCGACAAAGAGCTGCGCAAGCTGACTCAGGACACCCTCGCTGCGTTCGAGGAGAGCTACAAGCTCACCGCGCGCAGCAACGAAGTAGGCGTCGCCTCGGCGCTGGACCTGGCGCAGTCGCGCACCTCGGTGGAAAACGCCCGTGCGCAACTGGCCCGTTACACACGCCAGGTCGCCCAGGATGAAAACAGCCTGGTGCTGCTGCTCGGCACCGGTATCCCGGCCAATCTGCGGGAAGCCAGGCCGCTGTCTGACGACCTGCTGAGCGACGTACCGCCCGGCCTGCCGTCGGACCTGCTGCAACGTCGTCCGGACATTCTGCAAGCCGAATACAACCTGAAAGCGGCCAACGCCAACATCGGCGCGGCGCGTGCAGCGTTCTTCCCGAGCATCAGCCTCACCGCCAATGCCGGTACGTTGAGCCCGGACCTGTCCGGCCTGTTCAAGGGTGGTTCGGGCACGTGGTTGTTCCAGCCGCAAATCAACCTGCCGATCTTCAACGCCGGCAGCCTGCGCGCCAGCCTGGATTACTCGAAAATCCAGAAAGACATCGGCGTGGCGAACTACGAGAAGTCCATCCAGACGGCCTTCCAGGAAGTCGCCGACGGCCTGGCCGCCCGCCAGACCTACACCGAGCAGTTGCAGGCCCAGCGTGATTTCGTCACCGCCAACCAGGACTACTACCGTCTGGCCGAGCGTCGTTATCGCATTGGCGTCGACAGCAACCTGACCTTCCTCGATGCCCAGCGTCAGCTGTTCAGTGCCCAACAGGCACTGATCACTGACCGCCTGGCGCAACTGACCAGCGCCGTGAATCTGTACAAGGCACTGGGCGGTGGCTGGAACGAGCAGACTGCGAAAGTCGAACCGCTGAAAGAAGAAGCGCCGAAGCTGAAGTTGTTCTGATCGAGTTGCTGTAAACACGAAGCCCACCGTTTGGTGGGCTTTTTGTTGTCTGCTGGAAAAGGTTTGTTGGCAATGCAGGCCCCTTCGTCGGAATGCCGCCCAGACCAAGCCCGCTCCTACAGGTTGCGTGTCGATCACAAAATGTGTGAACCACGCTAACCCGTAGGAGCGGGCTTGGTCTGGGCGGCATTCCGACGAAGGGGCCAATATTAACAACACAAAAACCCAGCAAATGTTGCGTTCGATAATCGCCCAAAACCCGCTTTTACCAATTGAACCATCCAGTTCATTCCCCGCACCATTCGCCACACAAAACCAATAACAACAGGTTCGACACCATGCCCCCGCGCCCCGCCCTGTCCGGCTGATCTCGCCCCGTTTCATTTGAATTCGAATCTTTTTGTCTGCAACCCGACGGTTGCGGCATCGCCCCGTTT
>NZ_JAGYFX010000130.1:0-14828 GCF_019946615.1 Pseudomonas sp. BF-R-01 | reverse complement strand
TGTTGAGTGTTGACCCGCCATCGCCGGCAAGCCGGCTCCTACAGGGGTTTTGTTGTCTGGGCTGGCAGTTGGCAGCCAGAAAGACAAAGCCTATCCGGTGATCCGATCATCTACAGCAATCGGCAACTCAATACAGAACCGAGCGCCCTCGGCCGAGTTGCTCGCACGCAGTGTTCCACCCATGTTCTCGATGATGCCAATGCTCACCGACAACCCCAGCCCCGTACCCACACCCACCGGTTTAGTGGTGAAAAACGGTTCGAAAATCCGCTCCAGCAACTGCGGATCGATACCGCCACCGTTGTCCTCGACCCACAGTCGCACTGAATGCTCGTCACGTTCGGTGTGCAGCGAAATCCACGGTTTGAAATCCCCATCCGTTTCGCATTTGCTCAGCAATGCATCCCGCGCGTTGACCATCAGGTTAATCAGCACCTGTTCCAGCTGATCGACATTGCCACGCACCTGAACCTGGAAACCGGTCTCGCTGACCCTGAGCTCGACGCCTTTGCCTCGCAACTCCTCGGCCAGCAGCGACAGCGTGCCCTCGATGGCGTCAACCGGATTGAAGGGATGCTGCTCGGCCTCCGAGCGGCGGCCGAACACCCGCATGTGATCGACCACCCGCGCCGCACGCTGGACCTGGGCATCAATGCGGTTGAGTTTGTCGATCAGGTAGTCGACCTGCACTTCACCGCTGTCCAGGCGCTTGAGCACGTTGACGATGGCCAGACGCATCACGTTCAGCGGCTGGCTGATTTCATGCGCCAGGCCCGTGGCCATTTCGCCAAGGGTGGCCATTTTCGCGCTCTGGGCCGTTGCGGCGTCCTGTTGCTGGTTTTTGATGTCGCTGATGTCGAGCATGAAACCCACCAGCCGCCGGTCTTTGCCGACGCCCATGGCTTGGCCTTGCAGGCGATACCAGGTCGGCGTGTCGGGGTGATGCAGGCGCACGCAGAGCAATAAAGGTGTGCCGTCGTCCTGCAAGTCTTGCAGGCGACTGCGCAGCGCTTTGCGGTCGGCAGGGTGGACCTGCTCGAGCCAGGCGTGCAGGGGCATGCGTGTGCTGATCAGGTTCAGTGTGTTGGCCAGCGACGACGCCAATTGCACCTCGGCGCTGTCGCTGAAGATCTCCCACCATCCGCTGCCGAGCAAGGCTTGCAGCGATTCCAGTCGCTCCAGTTGCAGATGGTGCTGATGCTCACGCAAACGCTCCAGCAATGGCCCGGCGAGCGCGGCGGCGAGCTGCAGCCAGTCGCGCTCTCCGACGTCGGGTGCACGTTGTTGCACCGGGTAAAAACCACAGAGCAACCACGCGACCACGCCTTGTGCATCGTGGTAAGGCACCGCAAGCCCTTCGGCATTACCGAAGAGGCTGTGCAGGCGCGGGTGCTCGCCGAGGGTCAAATGCTGCGGGGCGGAACCGTTCAAACTGTCGAGCCCGGTGCCCAGGCGTTGACCGTTTTGCCACAGCCGGGGCGCATCAAAGGCCGCGTAATGTTGATGGATCTGCCAGCCGTCTTCCTGTTCATCCAGCAACGCCACGGCCATGCACGGGATTTGAAAACGCCGCGCCAGATGTTGCAGTTGTTCCAGCAGTACGTCGGGCAGGCGCGCCAGGCTGCACAGGCGCAACTGGTCGCCGATCTGTGTCGCGAGCAACTGGCAGAGTTCGCGGCTGCGCGCTTGCCGGCGTTCGTACAACAAATCGCCGATGTCCAGTAACTGCAACAGCCAGGCATCGGCCAACGGCTGCACCCAGCCGCGCAGGTGCAGGGGTTGCCCGCTGAGGCTGAAAAAGTCCAGATCCAGACTTTGTCCTTGCCAGTCGGCCGGTGAGCCTTGGACGGCGAGGCTGCTGTGCGGCATGAGGTAATCGTGTAGAAGCGGCGCCTGCGCGGCGGGGTGCTGCTGGGCCAGGCCATGGCGCAGCGGGCCCGCCAGATGAATGACCCGGCCTTCGGCGTCCAGGCGCATCTGTAAGCCGACACCTGGCACGCTCAGGGTGCTGGGGACTTCCGGTGGCGGCGGTGGATGGCGGTTGAGCAGACGCCCGAACAGCTTGTCCCCGGAACTCAAGGTTGCAGGCTCGAACGGGCGGCAAGGGTCGCCGGCAGATCAGGGAGCTTCAATATCCCGCCCACATATGTGGCGCGGGAGAGATTGAAATTCAGCTCGGCGGGAATCCAGTCCAATTGCCGGCTCGGTTCCGTGGTGGCCACGGCATTTGTTTGCTTGCGGGGGAGGTTTGTTTTCATGAGTGCGTCTACCCTGACTATCACTATGTAATGTCAGCATAGAATCATTCAGCCAAAACGGACGTTTTTTACCCGATACAGTGCTTTGTCCTACTGATCAGGCTGATGCGAACGATCAGGCAACCGGTCGCCAATGCCCGATCATATGCTCCAGATCACCTGCGCCCAGCAGCTGAAAATCTCCACTGGACCCCGCCGCACTGGCGAGCAGTGTCACCTCGCCGGGCAGGCGTACCGGTTTGCGAAACTGCACGGCAATCTCGACGTTCGCCGTGGGCAAATGATCGGCAAGCGCAGCCAGCGTTCGCGCCTTGTTCCATAACCCATGGGCAATGGCCGTCGGGAAGCCGAACAGTTTGGCGCTTACCGCACTCAGGTGAATCGGGTTGTAGTCGCCGGACACTTTGGCGTATTGCCGACCGATGTCCGCCGGCGCTTTCCAGCGGGTGACTTCGCTCAACGGCAACGTCGGTGTCAGCACGTCCTCGACCGGTTCGCCTTCGAGTTTGACCCCGCGACAGAGCATCCGGCTTTCAGCCTCCCACAACGGCCCCAACTGATCATCAAGCGTAGTCAGCAGCTCGAACGTCGCGCCCTTCGCATGGGGTTGCAGATTCTGCACCTGCACGCTGATGCGCGCGCGGTTCACGCCGCCCATGGGCCGCAAGACGCGAATGCGGTTGCTCAGGTGAATCAACCCCAGCAGCGGAAACGGAAAATCCCTGGCGGTCAGCAGTTGCATCTGCAGCGCGAACGCCAGGATGTGTGGATAAGTCGGCGGCAACAAACCGTTGTCGGCAAACCCGCAGACGTTGCGATAGGCCGCCAGGCGTTTCGGGTCAACATCGACCCAGCAACGCAAACCCGCATCGGGCAGCGTGGTGCCGGTGATCTTGCGGCGCGTAGCGGCCTGCACATACAACCCTGGCAGGCTCGGTTCGCGGTTGAGTGTGTGCCAATCGGTGATCATCGCTAAGCCCCCAAGACACTTTGTCCACAGACCCGCAGCGCTTGCCCGCTGAACGCGCCGGTGCCAGGTTGCGCCAGCCAGGCCACC
This sequence comes from Pseudomonas sp. BF-R-01, assembly GCF_019946615.1. Classification (NCBI taxonomy): domain Bacteria; kingdom Pseudomonadati; phylum Pseudomonadota; class Gammaproteobacteria; order Pseudomonadales; family Pseudomonadaceae; genus Pseudomonas; species Pseudomonas sp. BF-R-01. Next base: position 11,513 of record NZ_JAGYFX010000130.1, on the reverse strand, counting down.
GCTTCGGCAACGTCCTGCGGCAGGCCGCCCTGGCCCAGAGAACTCATGCGCCGGCCGGCCTCACGCAAGCCAAAGGGAATGTGCGCGGTCATCTGTGTTTCGATGAACCCCGGAGCCACCGCGTTGATGCTGATGCCGCGCTCATTGAGCAACGGCGCCCAGGCCTGGGCCAGACCGATCAAACCCGCCTTGCTCGCCGCGTAATTGGTTTGCCCGCGATTGCCGGCGATGCCGCTGATGGACGCCAGCAGAATCACACGGCCGTTATCGTGCAAGGTGCCGCTGTCGAGCAGAGCCTTGGTCAGCACTTGCGGTGCATTGAGATTGACCGCGAGCACCGCATCCCAGAATTCCGGGGTCATGTTGGCCAGGGTTTTATCGCGGGTGATGCCGGCGTTGTGCACCACGATATCGACGCCGTCAGGCAACTGCTCGATCAACTGCGTGGCGGCGTCTTCGGCGCAGATGTCCAGGGTGATGCTGCGTCCGCCGAGGCGTGCGGCGAGGGCGTCGAGATCGGTTTTCGCCGGTGGCACGTCGAGCAGGATCACGTCGGCGCCGTCACGGGCCAGGGCTTCGGCAATCGATGCTCCGATGCCACGCGCCGCGCCGGTGACCAGAGCCTTGCGCCCCGACAACGGACGCGTCCAGTCCGTCACGGGCGTGGCGCAGGGGTTCAGGTGAATCACTTGCCCGGAGACGAACGCACTTTTGGGCGAAAGGAAAAACCGCAGCGGGCCTTCCAGTTGATCCTCGGCACCTTCGCCGACGTGGATCAGTTGCAAGGTGCCGCCACTGCGCAGTTCCTTGGCCAGCGAACGACTGAAGCCTTCCAGGGCTCGCTGGGCGCTGGCGGCAAACGGATCGCTCAACGTCTGCGGTGCGCGCCCGAGAATGACCAGGTGCGCACAGTGATCGAGGTTTTTCATCAGCGGCTGAAAGAACTCGCGCAGTTGCTTGAGCTGATCGGTTTGCACCAGATGACTGGCGTCGAACACCACCGCCTTGAGTTTCGGGCCGTGGCCGGGAATCCACGCGGTGGCGATCGAAGGTTCGCTGCCGTAGCTGTAAATCGCATCGGTCAGGCGGTTGGCGAAGGCGCTGACTTTTTCCGCCAGCGGCCCGCCGCCGATCAGCAGCGCCCCCTCGACAGGCCGTAGCCGGCCCGCCTGCCAGCGTTCCAGCCGAACCGGCGACGGCAGCCCCAAGGCCCCGACCAGACGATGGCCGATGGATGAATTGGCGAAGTCGATATAGCGGTCAGACATGGAACGCGCTCCAGCAGCTGGGGTTCAAAGTGTGGACCACGAATGGCAATCAGTCGTTCGATCCACAAGATAAGGCCTACGCTTGGACATTGCAGATTGGTTTTATCCCGGGATTTTTATGGCGCGATCCTTGTAGGAGCGAAGCTTGCTCGCGAAGGCGGTATATCAGCTACATGGATGTCGACTGACCCAACGCCTTCGCGAGCAAGCTTCGCTCCTACAGGGGGGGCGCGCATTTGGATTTTCATCAGGAGCTTTTTCATGACTCAGCTGCGCCGCGTCGCGATCATCGGCGGTAACCGGATTCCCTTTGCACGCTCCAACGGGCCATACGCCACCGCGAGTAACCAGGCGATGCTCACCGCCGCGCTCGAAGGCCTGATCGAACGTTTCAACCTGCACGGCCTGCGCATGGGCGAAGTGGCGGCGGGCGCGGTGCTCAAGCATTCCCGGGACTTCAACCTGACCCGCGAATGCGTGCTCGGCTCGCGGCTGTCGCCGACCACGCCGGCCTATGACATCCAGCAAGCGTGCGGCACCGGGCTGGAAGCGGCGTTGCTGGTGGCGAATAAAATTGCCCTGGGCCAGATCGAATGCGGCATTGCCGGCGGCGTCGACACCACGTCCGACGCGCCCATCGGCATCAACGAAGGTTTGCGCAAAATCCTCCTGCAAGCCAACCGCGCCAAGACCACGGCCGACAAACTGAAAACCTTTTTGCAGCTGCGACCGGGTCATCTCGTCCCTGAATTTCCGCGTAACGGCGAACCCCGCACCGGCCTGTCGATGGGCGAACACTGCGAACTGATGGCGCAGACCTGGAACATTGCGCGCGCCGAGCAGGATCAACTGGCGCTGGAAAGTCATCAGAAAATGGCGGCCTCCTACACCGAAGGCTGGCACAACGACCTGATGACGCCATTCCTCGGCCTGACCCGCGACAACAACCTGCGCCCGGACCTGACCCTGGAAAAACTCGCGTCGCTGAAACCGGCGTTCGAGAAAAGCGCCAAAGGCACGCTGACCGCCGGCAACTCGACGCCGCTCACCGACGGCGCGTCGCTGGTGCTGCTGGGCAGCGAAGAATGGGCGAAGGAACGCGGCTTGCCGATCCTTGCGTATTTGCGCGATGGCGAGGCGGCGGCGGTGGATTTCGTCAACGGTGCCGAAGGGCTGTTGATGGCGCCGGTGTACGCGGTCCCGCGTTTGCTGGCGCGCAATGGCCTGACCTTGCAGGACTTCGATTACTACGAAATCCACGAAGCCTTCGCCGCACAAGTGCTCTGCACCTTGAAGGCGTGGGAAGACCCTGAGTACTGCAAAACCCGTCTCGGCCTCGACGCGCCACTGGGCTCCATCGACCGCAGCCGGCTCAACGTCAAAGGCAGTTCACTGGCGGCGGGACATCCGTTTGCAGCGACGGGCGGGCGCATTGTCGCCAATCTGGCCAAGCTGCTCGATGCCGCTGGAAAGGGACGGGGGCTGATTTCGATTTGTGCGGCGGGCGGGCAGGGCGTCACCGCCATCATCGAACGCTGATTCGCCGGGGTGTACACCGAACCTGTAGGAGTGAGACCGGCTTGCCGGCGATAGCGGTGTATCAGTCGACAAATTCGTGACTGACACACCGCTATCGCGAGCAGGCTCGCTCCTACAGGGGGTTTGTGGTGTTGATTGGAGAGGTGACATGGCCTAACGTCCGCCTAATCAGCAACCTCGCGACACAAGGCCAGTCAATGCCGACTAACGGACAACAATCCCTCGAACGGACCATCCCGGCCCTGACCGTGTTGCCGCGTCCGTTGTACGCACGTGCCGAAAGCCTCAACGCCGGTTCATGGACGCCGTCTCACCGCCACGACTGGGTGCAATTCTCCTACGCCATCAGCGGCGTCCTCGGTGTGCACACCGCCGAGGGCAGTTTTTTTGCGCCGCCGCAGTGGGGGATCTGGATTCCGGCGGATCTCGAACATCAGGTCGTGACCTCGATGCGCGCCGAAATGCGCAGCCTTTACGTGCGTCGCGAGGATTGCCAATGGGCGGACGGGCGTTGCCGTGTGTTGGAAGTGACGCCGCTGGCGCGGGAGTTGATCAAGAGTTTTTGTGCGCTGCCGGTGGAATATCCACAGGGCGACAGCCCGGAGGCGCGGCTGGTGAATGTGCTGCTGGATCAACTGGCGAATTTGCCGGAGGTCGGTTTCTCGCTGCCCCTGCCGCGCCATGAACGCTTGCTGGGCTTGTGCAACGAATTGATCGAAAACCCGGAACACAACGTGACCTTGCAGGAATGGGCACAGCGATTGGGTACGTCGGAGAAGACCCTGATGCGCTTGTTCCAGCGTGAAACGGGGTTGAGTTTTCGTGGCTGGCGGCAGCGGATGCGGCTGCTGTCATCGTTGAGTTTGCTGGAGGAGGGGGACAGCGTGACGAATGCGGCGTTGGCGTGTGGGTATGACTCGACGTCGGCGTTTATTGCGGCGTTCAAGGGGTTGTTCGGGTTTACGCCGGGAGAGTTGTTTCGGCAGTGATGATGCTTTCGCGGGCAAGCCTCGCTCCTACAAAAACAGCGCAAAACCCTGTAGGAGCGAGGCTTGCCCGCGAATGGCCGCGAAGCGGCCACCGAGGTTCTGGATCAGGTACGGAAACGGCGAACCAATCCATCCAGCTCATTCGACAACCCGGCCAGGCTCTGCGAGTCCAACCGCGCCGAGTTCGCCAGTTCTGCCACCAACTGCGCATCGCCATGAATCTGGCTGATGTGCCGATTGATGTCTTCGGCCACCTGATGCTGCTGTTCAGCCGCCGTAGCGATCTGGGTGTTCATGTCGCGGATCACGTCCACCGATTCACGGATCTGCCCGAAGCTGCTGCGCGCCTCACCGATGCGAGTCACCGACTGCTGGGACACTTCCAGGCTCGCATGCATCTGCTGAGTCACCTGGCTGGTGCGCTTGGCGAGGTTGCCAAGCAGGCCGTCGATTTCCGCTGTGGAGTCGGCGGTGCGCTTGGCCAAGGCCCGCACTTCGTCCGCCACCACCGCAAAACCGCGACCTTGTTCACCGGCCCGTGCGGCCTCGATGGCAGCGTTCAACGCCAGCAGGTTGGTCTGTTCGGCGATTGAACGGATAGTCCCGAGGATCGACTGAATGTCGTTGCTGTCACGCTCAAGTTGTTGCATCGACTGTGCCGACTGTTCGATTTCCTGGCTCAGGCGATCAACGCTGGTCACGGCGGCATCAATCTGTTGCTGACCTTCACGTGCCTGGCGCTGGCCACTGTCGGCCGACTCGGCCGCCTGGCTGCACGAGCGCGCGACTTCGTTGGCGGTGGCGACCATTTCGTGGAACGCGGTCGACACCATGTCCACGGCTTCACGCTGACGTCCGGCCGCTTCGGCCATGTCGCTGGATACCTGGGTAGAGCTCTTGGAGGTGGCGAGGATTTTTGTCGCGGCGCCGCCGATGCTTTGAATCAGGTTGCGGATCGCCGCCAGGAACTGGTTGAACCAGTTGGCCAGTTGCGCGGTTTCGTCGCTGCCACGGATTTGCAGGTTCTTGGTCAGGTCGCCTTCACCTTGGGCAATGCCTTCCAGGCCATCGGCCACACTGCGGATCGGACGCACGATGACGCTGGCGAAACTGGCGCCGACGACGGCGAAGACCACGGCCAGCACGGCGGCGATGATTGCGATCAACCAGGTCAGTTGGGTCGCGGTGCTCATCACATCGCTTTGTTTGATCAGGCCGATGAAGGTCCAACCCAATTGCTCGGAAGGCCAGACGTTGGCCATGTAGCGCTCGCCATTGAGCTCGACTTCGACCAGGCCTTTGCCGGCCTTGGCCAGTTGCGCATAACCCTCGCCGAGGCTGCCCAGTGCCTTGAAGTTGTGTTCCGGTTGTTTCGGATCGACCAGTACGGTGCCGGAGTTTTCCAGCAGCATCAGGTAGCCGGTTTCGCCGAGCTTGATCTGTTTAACCAGTTCGGTGAGCTGTTTGAGCGACACGTCGATGCTGACCACGCCACCGTTGGTGCCCAGCTTGTTGTCGATGGTGCGTACGGTGCTGACGTAGGACGTATCATTTTCGGCCCAGTAATAGGCCTCGGTACGGAACGGCTTGCCCGGTTTGGCCTGGGCCGCCTTGTACCACGGACGCTGGCGCGGGTCGTAGTTGGCCAGCTTGGCATCGTCCGGCCACGACACGTAACCGCCGGCCGCAGTGCCGAGGATCGCGTAGGCGTAGGACGGATGGGCGTTGCCCAGGTCCTGCAGGAAGCCGAAGACTTTTTTGTCCGCCTCGCCTTGGGGAACGCTGGCGGCGTCGGCCTTCATGTAGGTCTTGAGGCTGTCGTCGGAGTTTGTGATCAGCGGTTGCTTGGCCAGGTATTCGACGTTCTGGCTGATGCCGTCGAAAAACAGTTGCATGGCATTGCTGACCTGACGGATTTCACGACCGCTGTTGTCGACGAACTCGTCCTTGGCATCACTGCGCAAGTTCAACACAACGAGGGTGGCGACCAGCACCACGGGCAGGCAGGCGATGATTGCAAACGCCCACGTCAACTTCTGTTTGATGTTCATCCGCGCTCCAGATTTTCTTGTAGGCCCACGCAGTGCAGATGACTCGCGGATTTATTGGCAGCCGTAAACGTTTTGTTGAACCCGATCCCTTGGGCACGCCATCGTTTTCTGTCGGAACGATCGTCGGACAATTCACTTTGTTACAGATGACTTCGGCTGCTAAAGGAGGAAATTGAGGGCTGTTGAAAAAAATCTTGCGAGCGGTAGGGACCGGTATGTCGGATTCTGTCGCAAATCCCCTCGCATCCCTTCTCCAACAAGTGCTGCCGGCTCGGCTATGATCCTTGGCGGTCGATGAGCATCGGCGGGTTTGCCGGGTTTTTTCGGCACATTGTGTGCATCCGCAACGTTCATAGGTCGGTAACCCCTCCCCCGAATGAGTGGATTGCCGTATAACGAATGACTTTCGCGTGTTTGGTAATAAAGGACCCACAATAAAAGCTGATGAAGACTCCAAAACGCATTGAACCCCTGATCGAGGACGGTCTGGTCGACGAGGTGCTGCGCCCACTCATGAGTGGTAAAGAAGCAGCTGTTTATGTGGTGCGCTGCGGCAACGAGTTGCGTTGCGCGAAGGTCTACAAGGAGGCGAATAAACGCAGTTTCCGCCAGGCGTCCGAGTACCAGGAAGGTCGCAAGGTACGCAACAGCCGTCAGGCTCGGGCGATGGCCAAGGGCTCCAAGTTCGGCAAGAAAGAAACCGAAGACGCCTGGCAGAACGCCGAAGTGGCGGCGCTGTTTCGTCTGGCCGGTGCGGGTGTGCGGGTTCCTCAGCCTTACGACTTCCTTGAAGGTGTGCTGCTGATGGAACTGGTGGCCGACGAGTACGGCGATGCCGCCCCGCGTCTGAACGACGTGGTGCTGGAGCCGGACCAGGCGCGCGAATATCACGCATTCCTGATCTCGCAGATCGTGCTGATGTTGTGTACCGGCCTGGTGCACGGTGACCTGTCCGAGTTCAACGTACTGTTGACGCCAACCGGCCCGGTCATCATCGACTTGCCGCAAGCGGTCGACGCGGCGGGCAACAACCACGCGTTCAGCATGCTGGAGCGTGACGTGGGCAACATGGCGTCCTACTTCGGGCGATTTGCCCCGGAGTTGAAAAAGACCAAATACGCCAAGGAAATGTGGGCCCTGTACGAAGCCGGCACCTTGCACCCGGCCAGTGTCTTGACCGGCGAGTTCGACGAACCGGAAGAGTTGGCCGACGTCGGCGGGATCATGCGCGAAATCGAGGCGGCACGCCTGGATGAAGAACGCAAACAAGCGATACGCGCAGCAGACGATGCGCCACCTAGCAAAACCGAAGAACCGCCTCCACCGTGGATGCAGTGATCGGTTGACGAAAAACCCGGCTTCGGCCGGGTTTTTTTGTTCGGGATGAAGACTCGGGACCGCGTCGTTTGGTTCGCGGGCAAGTCGGATCGCCGCACCGCTCGCTCCTACAGGTTCAACGCTGTCCTTGTAGGAGCGAGGCTTGCCCGCGAAGACGTCAACCCAGGCAACCCAAATGTGTCATACCCACCACACTCAAGGACTGAATGTGAACACCTCCATCCGCAACGCCCGACTGATCATTGCCGCCCGTCTGGTCTCGGACTTCGGCGCGTTCCTCAACATGGTCGCCCTGGCCACCTACGTCTACCTGCTCAGCAACAGCGCCATGAGCGTCGGTATCTTCCTCGCCAGTCGCGTGGGCGGAGGGATTTTCGCCAGCCTGATCGGCACGAGTTTTTACCGCCGCTGGGCCGGGCGCCTGCCGTTGATCGCGTTCGACCTGCTGCGCGCCGGATTGCTGGGCCTGCTGCTGGTGTTGCCAGTCAGCCAGCAAGCGCTTTTGCTGCCGGTGATCGCTTTTGGCCTGGGCTTGGGCAATTCAATGTTCGCCATCGGCCTCAACAGCCAGTTGCCGCACTTGATTGAAGGCGATCAACTGCTCAAGACCAACGCCTGGATCACCAGCGCATCGTCAGCGGCGATGGTCGGCGGAAGTCTGGTTGCGGGGTTGTTGGTGGCGGCGTTCGGCTTTGAAGCGGTCTTTGCGCTGAACGTGGTCACTTACCTGCTGGCTGCGTTGTTCATCCTGCCGCTGCGGTTTGCCGGACCGTCTCCCAGTGCCGGGCCCGATCATGAACGAAGCGAATGGTCAGCGCTGCGCCAAGGGCTGCGCACCACACCGGTGGTGGCCGCGATGCTCGCGGTCACCATGGCCGATACTCTGGGCAGCGCTGCACACAACGTGGGTTTGCCGATCATTTCAAAACTGCTGACACCCGAATCGGCCAGCACCACGTTGGGCCTGATGCTGGCGGTCTGGGCCAGTGGAAAATTGATCGGCGCACGGATTGCCAGTCGCCTGAAAGGCTCGGACAACGTGAACCTGGAGCGACGGTTTTTCTTCGGCGTGTTGCTGATGTCCTGCGGCTTCATCCTGATGTTCCAGCAGCAAACGCTCTACGGTTTGTTGCTGTTCTCACTGCCGGCGGGGCTGGGCGACGGCTTCTCGGAAGTCGGCCTGATGTCGCGTCTGCAACGTGAACCGGACAACCTGCGCCTGCCGATTTTCAGCTTCCTGACGTTGCTGCAAATGACCGGGTTCGGCATTGGCATGCTGATCGCCGCGCCGTTCTATTCATGGTGGACGCCCGGCGCGGTGGTGCTGTTGTTCCACGGCATTCCCCTCACCACCCTGTTGATGGTGAAGGTGCTCGCGGTCAGGGGTGAGCGGGTACGGCGCAGCAACCCGACTCAAGATTTTTGAGGATCGGGCAGTCCGGGCGGTGATCGCCCTGGCAGTGCTCGACCAGGTCCTGCAACGTGTCGCGCAACTGACCGAGTTCAAGGATTTTCTGGTTCAGCTCGTCAATGTGCTGACGAGCCAGCGCTTTCACATCGGCGCTGGCGCGTTGGCGGTCCTGCCAGAGGGTCAGCAGTTTGCCGACCTCTTCCAGAGAAAACCCCAAATCCCGCGATCGCTTGATAAAGGCCAGCGTGTGCAAGTCGTCAGCGCCGTAAACCCGGTAACCGCTGTCGGTGCGATGAGCCGCCTTGAGCAAGCCGATGGACTCGTAATAACGGATCATCTTCGCGCTCAGGCCACTTTGGCGGGCTGCTTGGCCGATGTTCATCGGTTGTCCTCCAGATCCTTGGGTTTCCAGGTTTTCAACAGTAACGCATTGCTCACCACGCTGACGCTCGACAACGCCATCGCCGCGCCGGCCAGCACCGGGTTGAGGAAGCCGAATGCGGCCAGCGGAATGCCGATCAGGTTGTAGACGAAGGCCCAGAACAGGTTCTGACGAATCTTCGCGTAGGTCTTGCGGCTGATGTCCAGCGCTGCCGGCACCAGTCGAGGATCGCCGCGCATCAGGGTGATGCCCGCCGCGTGCATGGCGACGTCGGTGCCGCCGCCCATGGCAATGCCGATGTCGGCGGCGGCCAGGGCCGGGGCGTCGTTGATGCCGTCGCCGACCATCGCTACCACGCCGGTCTTTTTCAATTCGGCGACAGTGGCGGCTTTGTCGGCCGGCAGTACTTCGGCGTGCACGTCGGTGATGCCCAATGCCTCGGCGACCACTTTGGCGCTGCCGCGATTGTCGCCGGTCAGCAAGTGGCTGCTGATGTGGCGGGCGCTGAGTTGTTGCACCGCTTGCAGCGCACCTGATTTGAGGGTGTCACCGAAGGCGAACAAACCCAGCACGGTCGGCGTGGGGTTTTGCTCGATCAACCAGGACAGGGTCCGGCCTTCGGTTTCCCATGCGGTAGCAGCGTCGGCCAATGGGCCTGCACTCAATCCACTTTCTTCCAGCAGGCGACGATTGCCCAGCGCCAGGCGCCGACCCTCGAGGTTGCCGGCAATGCCGCGCCCGGTCAGGGACTGGCTGTCGCTGACATCGGCCACGGTCAAACCGCGTTCGGCGCACGCATCCAGAACCGCCTTGGCCAATGGATGCTCACTGCCGCGTTGCAGCGCGCCGGCCATTTGCAGCAGGGCGGCTTCGTCACCGTCGATGGCGTTCAAATGGGCGATACGCGGTGCACCCGAAGTCAGCGTGCCGGTCTTGTCGAACACCACCGCGCTGACTTCATGGGCACGTTCCAGTGCTTCGGCGTCCTTGATCAGAATCCCGTGACGCGCCGCCACACCGGTGCCGGCCATGATCGCCGTTGGCGTGGCCAACCCGAGGGCGCAAGGGCAGGCGATCACCAATACCGCGACGGCGTTGATCAGCGCGGTTTCCATCGGTGCGCCGTATAGCCACCAACCGATCAGGGTCGCCAGTGCGATCAGCAGCACCGTCGGCACAAACACCTGGCTGACTTTATCCACCAGTTTCTGGATCGGTGCTTTCGCCGCTTGCGCGTCTTCGACCAGGCGGATGATCCGCGCCAGTACGGTTTCCGCACCCAAGGCCTGGGTGCGAACCAACAAGCGACCTTCACCGTTGATGGCGCCGCCGGTGACCTTGTCGCCGGGTTGTTTCGGCACCGGCAGGCTTTCGCCGCTGATCAGTGCTTCGTCGGCATGGCTCTGGCCTTCGACCACTTCGCCGTCCACCGGGAAACGTTCGCCGGGTTTGACCAGCACCAGATCATTCAGGCGCAAAGCGCTGATGGCGACGTCCTGTTCGCGACCGTCGATGACTTGAATCGCCCGTTCGGGGCGCAAGGCTTCGAGGGCGCGGATTGCGCTGGCGGTCTGGCGTTTGGCGCGGCTTTCGAGGTATTTGCCCAGCAGCACCAAGGCGATCACCACCGCAGACGCTTCGAAATACAGGTGCGGCATGCGTCCGGCGGCGGTGGCCCATTCGTAGAGGCTCAAGCCATAACCGGCGCTGGTGCCGAGGGCTACAAGCAAGTCCATGTTGCCGGCACCGGCGCGTACGGCTTTCCATGCCGCCACGTAAAAACGGGCACCGAAGATGAATTGCACCGGTGTGGCCAGGGTGAATTGCACCCAGGCCGGGAGCATCCAGTGCACGCCGAACGGTTGCAGCAGCATCGGCAATACCAGCGGCAAGGCGAGGGCAATGGCCATGATCAACACCCAGCGTTCGCGGTGCAGGCGCTGATGTTGCGTGTCGGTTGACGGGTGTTCGACTTCCCAGACGCTGGCGTTGTAACCCGCCTTGGTCACGGCCGCGATCAGGGTTTGCGGATCGATCTGCCCGAGCAGTTCGAGGTGGGCGCGCTCGTTGGCCAGGTTGACGCTGACGCTTTTGACGCCGGGCACTTTGACCAGCGCCCGTTCGACCCGACCGACGCAGGACGCGCAGGTCATGCCGTCGATGCTCAATTCCAGACTCTGCTGCGGCACGCTGTAACCAGCCTGCTGCACCGCGTCCATCAACGCCGGCAGGCTGTCGCTGGGCGCTTGAACCCGCGCCTGCTCGGTGGCCAGGTTGACGCTGACCGCCGTGGCGCCGATGACTTTGCTCAAGGCACGCTCGACACGCCCGGCGCAACTGGCGCAGGTCATGCCGGCAATCGGCAGATCAAACGTGGTGGATTCGGACATCGGTCGCACTCCCTGTAGTAGATGCCTACAGGATCAACCTTGCCATGCTGGCAAGGTCAAGCGCAAAGATTGGCGTGGTGATATTTGTAGGAGCGAGGCTTGCCCGCGAAGGCGTCGTATCAGTCGACAAGGATGTGTCTGAAAT
>NZ_JAGYFX010000013.1:0-93890 GCF_019946615.1 Pseudomonas sp. BF-R-01 | reverse complement strand
AGGCAACATCATGGGTGACTGACACACCGCTATCGCCAGCAAGCCGGCTCCTACAGGTTTGGCGTCAATCTGGAAATGAGTGAAATACGCGCATTTGGGTGAAGGCAAAGGCCACAAAAAAAGCCCGCACAAGGCGGGCTTCGGGATTCGAGTAGGTGGCCGGCGCTGGTCTCCGGCTTACAAGGTTTATCAGGACTCTCACAGAAGAGTTTTGTGCTCTTCTGCTTCACACGGCATAAGGGCTGGATCTCAGCGCGGAGATCTTTCTAACCGTGTACCCTTCGGAACGCGCCCCACGTGTCCTTGCCATCCGCTTGCGCATCAGTCTGCGTCTTCACCTACAAGTTCTAGACTAGTACACCCTCCCGAACCGCGCCCCTGAATTTTTAGAACGATTTTGCCCATGGCGACGGACGTCAGGACGGAAAAATACTAACCAGTGCTCGAGGGTTTTGCTGCCGGAGGGTTTCCCTTCAAGCCCTTTGATGTACAGTCTTCGCCGACGTTTGCAGAACAACAAAAAATACAGGAGTTGAAAATGTCGGAACTGAAACTGCATCCAAACGCCGCACAATCCTTGAACCAATGGCACGCGATGATCAAAAAGGCTGACTTGAAGGCCTTGCCCGAATTATTGGACCCGCAAGTGGTTTTCCGCTCGCCGATGGCGCACACGCCTTATCCAGGGGCGCCGGTGGTCAACATGATTCTCAACACGGTGTCCGGCGTGTTCGAGGATTTCCAGTACCACCGCGAACTGTCGACTGCGGACGGCTTGAACGTCATCCTCGAGTTCAGCGCCAGGGTCGGTGAAAAACAGCTCAAGGGCATCGATATGATCCGCTTCAACGAACAAGGAAAAATCGTTGAATTCGAGGTGATGGTCCGCCCCCTGAGTGGCTTGCAAGCCTTGGGTGAAGAGATGGGGCGCCGACTGGGCGCTTTCCTGGCCGCCAGCAAAGCCTGACCACTGCGCAGCGCTTCATCGGCGGGCACACTCACCGGTGAAGCGCGTCATCAGGCCAGGCTCGAAAGATACGGCCACGGGTAAATGCCCCGTTCGTGACCATCGCTGAAAATCAGTTGCAGGCCATAGCCCTGCGCATTCAATTCGATGACTTGCACTCGGTCATCGACCCTCGGCGTCAACCCTTTCAAGCGAAACGCCCGGCACTGCGAACACGGGCATTGCCGGCGCAACTCGGCATGATCCAGCAACTGCTCACGACCATCCGGCCAGTTCAGCCGCAGCTGCTGTTTGCTCGGGGAATTGCCGATCGCCAGCGGGTTCATTGCAGCTGACTCAAGGCAATGCGCACCGCTTTACGCACTTCCGGGTCGCCGTCGTTCTGCGCGGCCTGCAACGGCGCAACTGCGCCTTTATCGTTCAATTCGCCGAGGGCCAATGCGGCTTCCTTGCGCAGGTTGCTGATGCGATGACCGAGGGTTTCGATCAATGCGTCCAGCGCCGGGGCATAACGCAAGCGACCGAGACTGCGGGTGGCACGCAGGCGCACTTGCCAGTAATCATCGCTCAACGCTTCGACCAATGCCGGGCCCGCGTCGGTATGACCGACCTTGCCAAGGGTGGTCGCGGCTTCTTCGCGCACTTGCCAGGCGCCGTCCTGTAACGCCTGGCGCAGGGCCGGCAGGACGTGCGCATCGGATGCCAGGCCAAGGGCTCCCGTGGCGGCGCGACGGACTTCGGTGTCCGGGTCGTGACTGGCCAACGTCGCCAGGGCCGGCAATGCATCGAGTTGTTTGAGCCAGCCGAGCACGCCCACAGCTTCGCGGCGAACGCTGGCGTCTGCATCGTCCAGCGCCGCCAAGGCAGCGGTCGCGGCATCGGGAAAACGCAATTCGCGCAACGCCCGGAACGCGGCGATACGCACGTTGATGTCGGCATGCCCGGTCCACGGCAGAATCACCCGGCCTGCGGCTTCACTCTTGAGCAGGCTCAGGCTCTGCGCGGCGGCGGCCTGCACGGCCGGCGACGGATCGGTCAACGCCTGGCACAGCGCCTCGACGACCGGCGCATCCTCCCAGGCTTCAAGCAGGCGCGCGGCTTCGGCGCGAACCTCTGCGGTCGGGTCTTCGGCCAGTCGATCGACCAGCCACAGCAAACCGTCCGGTTCTTCCAGGTCTGCCAGCTCGATCAGGGCGATCCGGCGCACGCCGGCGTCGGCATCGGTCAGGCGCGGTTGCAGGGCGAGAATGTCATCGTTATCGGTTACATCGAATAGAGAGGTCATAGGGCAAATCGCGGCAGTTTGTTTTCAGGGGGAAGTCCGAGAGGGTTCAGGCGCGGTAGCTGCCGACCGTCTTCGTGACGCAGTAATTCGAGGCAATGGCGCTTCAAGCGGGAAAACTCATGGCTTGTCACCAGTTCGCTGGTGCGTGGCCGAGGGAAGTCGAGGCGCAGGTCTTCGATGATCCGCCCGGGACGCGTGCTCATGACCAGCAGCCGGTCGGCGAGGAACAACGCTTCGTCGATGTCGTGGGTGACGAACACCACGGTGGTGCGAATCTGCGTCCAGATGTCCAGCAGCAGCTCTTGCATGTTCAATCGGGTCAGCGCGTCGAGGGCACCGAACGGTTCGTCCATCAGCAACAGGCGCGGACGGTTGATCAGCACACGGGCGATTTCTACCCGCTGCTGCATGCCACCGGACAACTGATCCGGCCAGCGCTCGGCGAAACCGTCGAGGCCGACCAGCGCGAGGATTTCATCGGCGGCTTCGTGCCGTTCGGCCTTGCCGATGCCGCGCATTTTCAGGCCGAACGCGACGTTGTCGCGCACCGTACGCCAAGGGAACAGCGTGTGGTGCTGGAATACCATGCCGCGCTGGGGCGAAGGACTCGACACGTCTTCGCCATCGACTTTAAGGCTGCCGGCGCGAGGTTGCAGGTGTCCGGCCAGCGCGCCGAGCAAGGTCGATTTGCCGCAACCGGAGGGGCCGAGAATGCACACGAACTGCCCCGGTTCGATCTGGCAATCGAGGCCTTGCACGGCTTCGAACGCGGTACGGCCCTCCCCGAGGCTGATCGACAATCCGCGAATGTCGATGCGCCCTTCAAGGTGTTGAAATACGCTCATCAAGCTTTTCCTCGTGGTCGATGCCAAGGCGTCAACAACCCGCCCAACCGTTTGATCAGCAGGCTGCTGCCCATGCCGAGCAAGCCGATCAGCAACATGCCGACGACGATGTCGGCGTAGTTCTGGATGGTGTAGGACTCCCAGGTGTAATAGCCGATGCCGTATTGGCCGGAGATCATTTCGGCGGTCACCAGGCAAAACCACGAGGTGCCCATGCCGATAGCGAGGCCGGTGATGATGCTCGGCGCGGCGCCCGGCAGAATCACCTCCAGCAGAATCGCCCGACGCCCTGCCCCGAGGCTTTTCGCCGAGGCAATCAGGCGCGGGTCGACGCCTTCGACGCCGTGCACGGTGTTGAGCAGGATCGGGAACAGCGCGCCAGTGAAGGTGATGAAGACCATCGACAGTTCCGACGACGGGAACATCAGGATCGCCAGGGGAATCCAGGCGACGGCGGGGATCGGGCGCAGGACTTCCAGCGGCGGCAACAGCAAATCTTCGGCCCATTTCGAACGACCGATGGCCAGGCCCAACGCGATGCCGATGATCAGCGCCGCGAGGTAACCGGCGAAGACCCGGCTGAGGCTGCTGCTCAGGTGCTGGGCGAGTTTGCCGGAATCGCCCAGGCCCAGGGCGGCTTCGATCACCGCCAGCGGTGTCGGGACATTGGCGAAGGTGACCAGGCCGAGGTTCCAGTGGTGGCTGGCGGCGAGTTGCCAGAACAAAAGGCAGAGCAGCAATGAAGCTGCCCTTGGAATCCAACGGATAAATGATCGATACACAATTCTTCCTCTCAACCGAGCCCCTGTAGGAGCGAAGCTTGCTCGCGAAGGTGTGTCAGTCGACATTGACTTAGCTGACACTCCTTCGCGAGCAAGCTTCGCTCCTACAGGGGATTGCGGGGTTCTGGCGGTTAGCGGGCGGCTACGGCCTGGGTGGTGGCGTCGGTGAAGTCGAGGACTTTGCCGCCCTGGGCCGTGGCGAATTGCTGGGCTTGGCCCTTGAGCAGGAACGCGCTGAGGCGCCCTTTCGCGTCACTGGCAAACCACGCCTGATCCGCCAGCAACTTGATCCCGCTGTCACTCGCCTGGGCATACACCGCGCGGATGTTTTTGCCTTCGGACTTCAAACCGGCCAATGCGGTGAACGCCGATTCCGCCGAGGCGTACTGCCGCACTTTCGGCTCGCCGCGCACCCAGATCTCGGCCACATGACTGAAGTCGGTAATGGCTTTGCCACTCAAGGCATCCACTGCTTTGAGCGGGGTCTGGCCGTAGTTGGCCAGTTGCGCGGTGTAGTCCAGCTTCGAGGCCTTGAACGCGGCGCGGATGTACTGGTCGTCGATGAAGGTGTTGAGGTCGAGACCGCGATCAGCCTTCTTCAGCAGTTTGAGGGTGTCGATGGCGGTGCCGACCGCCTGGCGATATTCCGGCTTCCAGCTCAGGTCGCGGGTCTGCACGCCGAGCGGGCCGTGGAACAGGTAATTGACCTCGGCATCGACGCCGGTGACCTTGGCGATCAACTCGCTGTACTTCTCGGGTTCTGCCGCCAATAACTGGTTGGCTTCGAGGCTGGCGCGCAGGTACGCGACGACGATTTCCGGGTACTTTTTCGCGTAGGCCTGATCGACCAGCGCACCGTGGAACGTCGGCGTATTCGCCTGTGAACCGTCATAGATCTTGCGAGCGAAGCCACGGCTCGGGAACAGTTCGGCGAACGGCACAAAGTCGGCGTGGGCGTCGATCTTCCCGGCCTGCAATGCGGAACCGGCGACTTCCGGCGGCTGGGCGATGATGTTCACGTCTTTGAGCGGGTCCCAACCCTGAGCCGCCACGGCGCGCAGCAACATGCCATGGGCGGTCGAGGCGAACGGCACGGAAATGGTCTTGCCCTTCAACTCGGCCAGTGATTGCACGCCCGAAGCACTCGGCACGACGATGCCGTTGCCGCTACCCTTGATGCTGCCCGACAGCACGCTGATAAACAGGCTGTGCTTGCCCGCGGTTTCAAACGCGACACCGTTGAACGAGCCGGGGAAATCGGCCATCGCGCCGAAGTCCAGTTTGCCGGCGACCATCTCGTTGGTCAGGGGCGCGCCGCTGGTGAAGTTCTTCCACTCGACCTCGTATTTGGCGTCTTTGTATTGGCCATCGTGGGGCAAGTATTTGTCCAGCAGGCCGAGCTCGCGAATCAACAGGCCGCCGGCGGCGCAGTTGATCGTGGTGTCCTGGGTGCCGATGGCAATGCGGATGGTTTCGGCGGAAGCCGACAAGGTGAAAGAAGCCAGTACCAGACCGGCCAATGCTGCACGCAATAACATGGGTGTGTCCCCTCGAATCATTTATAGGATGTTCGTCTCCGCCACGATCAGGGCGTGGTGGGAAACGAGGGGTGTTTGAAGCAGGCGTCCGGGGGTTGCCGGGTAGCTTTTTACGCGAAACCTGTAGGAGCCGGCTTGCCGGCGATCGCGGTATATCCGCCAGCATTAATGTTGAATTGGAAATCCTCATCGCCGGCAAGCCGGCTCCTACAAGGTTGGTGTTTCAACGTAAGAGGTATGGGATTTCGACTTTCACCGCCCCGGTCGGGCAGTCCTTTTCGCACGGCATGCAGTACCAGCATTCGTCGAAGGCCATGTAGGCCTTTTGCGTGGCCGGGTTGATCGCCAGCAGGTCCATCGGGCAGACGTCGACGCACACGGTGCAGCCTTTGTGGGCGATGCACAGGTCCTCGTCGACCGTGACGGGCGCGTTGGAACGGAAGAAAATTTCCTGGGGTTGATAGGCCATTGGTCGGTCTCTCTTATAGTCAGGCTCAGGCCGCAAAGGCACCGACACGCAGCCGGTCGTAGGCCTGCATTTCTTCGGCATCCAGCGGGATGATGTAGGGCTCGACGGCTTTCTTGAAACTGCTCATCTGGCCGTGTTCATCCTTCTTCAAATGGCAATGGCAGAACCAGTCGCTGTCGTTGCGTTGCGGGTGATCGACCCGATAGTGGTAAAGCCCCCAGCGACTTTCAGCACGGAACAACGAAGCGCGGGCGGCCATTTCGGCGCAGTCGCGGATCATGCTGACTTCCATGGCGCGCATCAGTTCGTGGGCGTTGTGGGCCTTGATCTGATCGAGATCGCGCTGGATATCGCTGAAACGCTGCAGGCCGATCTGCATCTTCTTGGTCACTTTCGGCGGTTGCAGGTAATCGTTCACGAAGCGTCGCAGCTTGTACTCGACCTGGGCCGGCGGCAGTCCGTGCTCGCGGTCCAGTGGTGCATAGACCCGTGCTTTCTCTGTCTCGATCTGCTTGGCATCGACCGCTGAAAATTCGCGACCGGCGACAAAATCCGCCGCATTGGTGCCGGCAAACCAGCCGTAGGTGAACGCGCCAAGCATGTAGTTGTGCGGCACGGCGGCCATGTCACCCGCCGAGTACAAACCCTTGACCGAGGTTTCGGCCTTCTCGTTGACCCACACACCCGACGCCGAATGCCCGCTGCAAAAACCGATTTCCGAGATGTGCATCTCGACCATCTGCGTGCGGTAATCGGTGCCGCGATTGGCGTGAAACTGGCCGCGACTCGGGCGTTCGTTGCTGTGCAGGATCTCTTCGATGTTCTGGATGGTTTCCTCGGCCAGGTGATCGAGCTTGAGGAACACGGGGCCGTTGCCGCTTTCGAGTTCCTGGTGGAACTCCCACATCATCTGGCCGCTCCAGTAGTCGCACTCGATGAAGCGCTCGCCCTTGTTGTTGGCGGTGTAGCCGCCCAACGGACCGGTGACGTAGGCGCAGGCCGGGCCGTTGTAATCCTTGATCAGCGGGTTGATCTGGAAGCATTCGAGGTTCGCCAGTTCGGCCCCGGCGTGATAAGCCATGGCGTAACCGTCGCCGGCATTGGTCGGGTTTTCGTAGGTGCCCATCAGGTAACCCGAGGACGGCAAACCGAGGCGCCCGGCGGCACCGCAGGCGAGGATCACCGCTTTCGCTTTGATCACATGGAAGTCGGCGGTGCGGCAGTCGAAGCCCATCAGGCCGTTGACCGCGCCCTCTTCGTCCAACAGCAAGCGCGTGCACACCACGCGATTGGTGATGCTGACCCGCGCCCTTTTCAACTGGCGGTACAGGACTTTCTTGATGTCATGCCCTTCCGGCATCGGCAGCACGTAAGCGCCCATGTGGTGGACCTTTTTCACGGCGTAGTCGCCGGTTTCGTCCTTCTCGAACTTCACGCCCCAGCGGTCCAGTTGCTCGATGGTTTCGAAGCTGTGGGTGGCGTAGGCGTAGACCGCTGCCTGATTGACGATGCCGTCGTTGGCGATGGTGATTTCCTTGGTGTACTGCTCCGGCGTGGAATGACCGGGAATGATCGCGTTGTTCAGGCCGTCCATGCCCATACTGATCGCGCCGCTGCGTTTGACGTTGGCCTTGTCGATCAGCAACACGCGCAGGTCGCGGTTGCGCTCCTTGGCCTTGATTGCCGCCATGGGACCCGCCGTGCCACCGCCGATCACGACGATGTCGTATTCCTGTTCGAGGGTACTTCTTGTCATGCCTGCGCCCCTTTGTGCCGGTCGATCCGCAGGCGGTACTGGAAGGCATCGCCACGGTAGTAAAGGTGTTCGAAGTCCACGGGTTGGCCGCTGGCATCGTGGGTCAGACGCTCGATGCGCATGATCGGCGAGCCGGGTTCGATGTTGAGTGCCTGGGTCAGGTCGCTGTCGGCGAGTACGGCGTCGATGGCCAGATCGGCATGACCGAGGGCCAGGCCGCAGTCGTTTTCGAGGATCAGGAAGATGTCGCGGGTGACCAGATCGGCCTTCTCCAGCCGTTCGCCGATGGTTTTGGGCAGGTAGGTGATTTCCAGTGAGATCGGCTCGCGATTGATCAGGCGCACCCGCTTGATCTGCGCCACGATCTCGCCTTCGGCCACCTGCAAACGCTCGGCGACGAGTTTGTCGGCGGGGATGAATTTGAAACTGCGCAGGCGGTTGATCACCTCGTAGCCGCGCCCGGTCATGGACTCGGCGAGGCCTTGCAGGGTGCTGACGTTCTGGAAGGTTTTCGGCTTGGCGACGAAGGTGCCCTTGCCGTGAATCTTGAAGATCAGTCCTTCTTTTTGCAGATCGCCGAGGGCCTGGCGCACGGTGATGCGGCTGACTTTGAACAACGCGCCAAGCTCGCTTTCCGAAGGCATCTGGCTGTCTTGCGGGTATTCGCCGTCGAGAATGCGGGCACGCAAGACGTCGCGCAGTTGCGTGTGCAAAGGAACACTGCTGAGGGAGAGAACGTTATCGGTCATGGCAGATCACTTGTTATAACGAGTTATGACGTGATCTTAGAGTTCTAGTGCGGGGGTTGAGAAATACTGTTTGAGAATAAGGTTAGATTCGTGGGATGGCGCGGCACCTGACGCACCGCGCTGCATGGATCGCCGGCAAGCCGGCTCCTACAGGATTGGCGTCAACCGAATATTCCCGGCACGCTTGCCGGCGATGGCGTCCATGAAATCGCCTTCGCCGGCAAGCCGTGCTCCTACGGGATTGGCGTCAACCGAACATTCGCGGCACTCATACGCACTTGTAGGAGCTGGCTTGCCGGCGATGGCGTCCATGAAATCGCCTTCGCCGGCAAGCCTGGCTCCTACAGGATTGGCGCCAACCGAACATTCCCGGCCCCCCCACGCACTTGTAGGAGCCGGCTTGCCGGCGATGGCGTCCATGAAATCGCCTTCGCCGGCAAGCCGTGCTCCTACGGGATTGGCGTCATCCGAACATTCCCGGCACTCATACGCACTTGTAGGAGCCGGCTTGCCGGCGATGGCGTCCATGAAATCACCTTCGCCGGCAAGCCGGGCTCCTACAGGATTGGCGTCAGCCGAACATTCCCGGCATACATGCGTACTTGTAGGAGCCGGCTTGCTGGCGATGGCGTCATTGAAATCGCCTTCGCCGGCAAGCTTTGCTCCTACAGATCAACCGACGCGCAGTGCGCGCAAATCCAGTCGACCGTCCTTCAGCGGTGGGCACCAGTAGTAGCCGCCGGTGATCGGCCGACTGATGCGGTACAAGCCGTCGGTGATGCCGTCTTCCAGACCGCTCATGCGCCGCAATTGGGCTTCGAAGGCGTCGAGGGAGAAACCGAACGCGAGGAACATCAGACCAGCGCGATCCCCTTCGATCCACGGCATCGAGCGGCGGACCACGAACGCCTCAGGGGCGAAGCTTTCCTGGGCGGTGCGTTTGACGTGGGCAGAGATCGGCGCATCATCGATTTCTTCGTTGTCGCTCAAGCGACGGCCCATGATGTTGTCCTTTTCTTCGGACGGCATCGCGTGGAAGCCCTTCAGGTCGTGCTGCCACTGCTGGATCGCGGCAAAGCTGCCACCGACCACACCGTCAGCGCCCTCACCGACCAGCGCGGCAGCCACGGCGGCTTCGTTGTGCGGGTTTTCGGTGCCGTCTTCGTAACCGGTCAGGTCGTGGCCGGTGAGGTGGCGGAACGTTTCGTTCATCTGCACCAGGCGCAGGGCCGGTGCCAGCGCGGCTTCGATGGCGGTGGCGCGATTGAGCAACTCGCCACGGTCGACACCATGCAACCAGCACCACAGCGCGTGCTGGGTAGACGGGTTGTCGACGCCAACGCCGGTCAGTGCCGGAAACGGCCGCAGCCCGTCGATCTGCACGTGCAGCGTCTTGACCAGGGATTCACCGAAACCGGCCACCGCCGACTTCCCGTCCACCAGCAGCATCAATTTGTCGAGCGCGGCCGGCAGAGCATCGACGGATTCCAGCGCGAAGAACATATGACGGGCTTGAGGTGGAACGGGGGTGGCGAGGATGCCCGGCTGGTAGTAACTCATATGAACTCCTTAATAAAGAGCATGAAGTTTACCCGCAGCGTCGGCCGTTGTGTGTTCTCAGGTCAAAAGATCGCCGGATCTTGACCCCGGCACTTAAAAAGTCGAGGCAATAAGGCGTATAACCTTTGAAGTGAATTCTGAACTGCAAGCCGCCAGCGCATGGCTTACATCACATGGAGTAGCGACATGACCACAGCACACATCCTCGGCAACCTGTTTCCCGACGCCAGCGACATCCCGGAAAAGTACCGTCTCGACGGCCAGACCGAGCAACGTGAATACCTGGTCGATGGCGAACTGAAAACCTGGTCCGGCCCCCTCGCCCAAGTCCGCAGCCCGGTGTACCTGACCGGCGAAAATGGCGACGAACAAGTGATCCTCGGCAGCACGCCTCTGCTCGATGCCGACACAGCGCTGACCGCGCTCGACGCCGCCGTCCGCGCCTATGACCGGGGCCAGGGTTTGTGGCCGACCATGCGCGTGGCCGAACGCATCCAGCACGTCGAAGCGTTTCTCGGGCGTATGCGCGAACAGCGCGAAGCCGTGGTCAAGTTGCTGATGTGGGAGATCGGCAAGAACCTCAAGGACTCGGAAAAAGAGTTCGACCGCACCTGCGACTACATCGTCGACACCATCAACGCGCTTAAGGAACTCGACCGCCGCTCCAGTCGTTTCGAGCTGGAACAGGACACGCTCGGGCAGATCCGCCGCGTGCCGCTGGGCGTGGCGCTGTGCATGGGACCTTACAACTACCCGCTGAACGAAACCTTCACCACGCTGATTCCGGCGTTGATCATGGGCAACACCGTGGTGTTCAAACCAGCCAAGCTCGGCGTGCTGCTGATTCGTCCGCTGCTGGAAGCGTTTCGCGACAGCTTCCCGACCGGTGTGATCAACGTCATTTACGGCAGCGGCCGCGAGACGGTCAGCGCGCTGATGGCCAGCGGCAAGATCGATATCTTCGCGTTCATCGGCACCAACAAGGCTGCCAGCGACCTGAAAAAACTCCACCCGAAACCGCACCGTTTGCGCGCAGCGCTGGGCCTGGACGCGAAAAACCCTGGCATCGTTTTGCCTGAGGTGGACCTGGACAACGCCGTGAACGAAGCGGTCACCGGTTCGCTGTCGTTCAATGGCCAGCGCTGCACCGCGCTGAAAATCCTCTTCGTCCACGAAGACGTGGTCGAGGCGTTCATCGACAAATTCAACGCCAAACTTGCCAGCCTCAAACCCGGCATGCCGTGGGAAACCGGCGTAGCCCTGACGCCGCTGCCGGAGTCGGGCAAGGTCGATTATCTGCACGGGCTGGTTGCGGATGCCGTGAGCAAAGGTGCCCGTGTGGTCAACCCGAATGGCGGTGAAGCCCGCGCGTCCTTCTTCTATCCGGCGGTGTTGTTCCCGGTGACGCCACAGATGCGTGTCTATCAGGAAGAACAGTTCGGCCCGGTGGTGCCAATCGTGCCTTATCGGCATCTGGACACAGTGATCGATTACGTCCTGGAGTCGGACTTCGGCCAGCAACTGAGTATCTTTGGCACCAACCCGGTGGCGGTTGGCCGGTTGGTGGACACCTTCGCCAACCAGGTCGGGCGGATCAACCTCAACGCCCAGTGCCAGCGCGGCCCGGACACCTATCCGTTCAATGGTCGCAAGAACTCGGCCGAAGGCACGTTGTCGGTGCATGATGCGCTGCGGGTGTTCTCTATTCGCACGCTGGTCGCGACCAAGTTCCAGGAGACCAACAAGGACCTCATCAGCGAGATCATCAGCGGCCGCAGTTCGAGTTTCCTGACCACCGACTACATCTTCTGAGGACCAAGAGTCTGAGCACCTTCAGAGCCAACCGACTGCCACCGTTGCTGCGCCGGGTACTGCGTCCGTTACTGGACCCGTACCGGCGCTATCGCCACGCCAGATTGATTCACGCCGTGCGTGTATCGCTGGGGTTGCTGGCGACGATCCTGCTGACCACCGGCATCCACCTGCCCCACGGTGAGTGGGCGTCGGTGACGATGCTGGTGGTGATCGGCGGTTTGCAGCACCACGGCAACATCGGCAAAAAAGCCGCCGAGCGCGCCATCGGCACCTTGATCGGCGCTGGTGTCGGCCTGTTGCTGGTGGCGCAACAAGCCTGGCTCGGGATGCCGTGGCTGACCTATTTTGCGATGTCGGTGGTCTGCGGATTCTTCTCATACCATGCCATCGGCAAAGGCGGTTACACGGCGCTGCTGTCGGCGATCACCGTGTTTATCGTTGCCGGGCATGGCGATAATCCGGTGACCGACGGGCTGTGGCGCGGGGTGGATATCCTGATCGGCATTGCCCTGGCCCTGGCGTTTTCCTTTGCGCTGCCGCTGTACGCGGTTTACTCCTGGCGCTACAACCTGGCCGATGCGCTGCGTGATTGCGCGACGATTTACGGGCGCATCATCAATGGCCTGCCCGTGACCGATGACGAGCACGTGAAGTTGATGAATCGCCTGAACACGGTGATGGTGCAACAGCGATCGCTGATGCCGTCGGTGTCCAAGGAAGTGAAGATTTCCATGACCGAGCTCGATGCCATCCAGCGCCATTTGCGCATGTGTGTCAGCACCCTGGAAATCCTCGGCAATACCCGACCGGATGCCAATGACCCCGACGCCATGGCGCATCTGCAATCGGCGTTGAAAGCGGAGCATCGGCTGATTCGCGTGCAATGGGTGGGAATGGCGCGGGCGCTGAAATCCGGCGCGTCCCAGCGGCTGAATCGCCCCGTCGAACTGCCGGCGGATTCGAGCCTGGACGCACCGGTCTACAACCCGCTGGACGGCTACCGGCTATTGATCCGGCAGCTGGCCAGCAACATTGGCGAAATGCGCCAGCGCCTGGCCAAGACCGCGCCGCGCTGGAACATCTGATTATTGTGTAACTGTCCGCCGAAACTTCAGGCTCCAGCCTTGTTGCATGCCCGCGGCGGCCAGCAGAATCGCAGCGACACCTATCCATTGCAGCACTTCCAGACGATGACCGAAGGCAAACCAGTCGACGAAAATCGCCGCAATCGGGTAAATGAACGACAACGCACCGGTCAGTGCCGTCGGCAATTTCTGGATCGCGCCGTACAGCAACACGTACATCACGCCGGTGTGAACAATGCCGAGAGTCACCAGGCTGGCCCAGGCGCTCGGTGCTTGCGGCAACGCCGAGAAGTGCGCAAATGGTGCGAGCAACAACACGCCGGTGCTGACCTGAATCAGCGCGATCAGGTGCGGTGGCGTGCCGGTCAGGCGTTTGATGATCAACGCCGCAATCGCATAAAGGAAAGCGGCCCCGAGTGCCAGCGCGATACCCATCAGGTAATCGTTGCCGCCCTCGCCCTGTTGCCCATGTGCGCTGACAATCGCCAGCATCCCCAGAAACGAAACGCCCAGCCAGAACAGTTTCTGCAAGGTGATTTTTTCGTTGAGGAACAGCGCGGCCAAGCCGACCAGCATGAACGGCTGAACGTTATACACCGCGGTGCCAATGGCAATCGAAGCGCGGGAGTAAGAGGCAAACAACAGCACCCAGTTGCCGACAATCGCCACGCCGCTGAGCACCGCCAGCAGGAACGTGGTGCGGGTCAGAATGCCGGGGCGCAGGAAGCCAAAAGCCGCGCAAATCAGCAACAAGGTGCCGGCGCCGAACACGCAACGCCAGAACACCACGTCCAGCACCGGTTGCCCGGACACCAGCACGAACCAGCCGATGGTCCCGGAAATCAGCATGGCGGCAGTCATCTCGAATGACCCGCGACGAAGTGTTTTGTCCATCATCAGACTCCTGTGATTGAGCCCAAAGTATGCCCATCCAACCGGGGGCTTCTCCAGCGCAAAAAGCAGGCTAAACTCGACATCTGCCTTTTTTATCAAGGCGGTTTCGATTAATTGCCTTACAGGGGTTGCGCCATGACTGACGATATCGACCAGGTGCTGATTACGGCGTTGATGGAAGACTCACGGCGTTCGCTCAAGGCGCTGGCAAACCTCAGCGGCCTGTCCTCACCGAGCGTCGCCGAGCGTTTGCGCCGCCTCGAAGAACGCGGCGTGCTCAAGGGCTACACCGTCGAGATTGATCCCAAGTGTTTCGGCTATCAACTCCAGGCCATCGTGCGAATCCGCCCGTTGCCGGGCCAGCTGCAAGAGGTGGAGCGGCAAATCCAGGCGATTCCCGAATTCACCGAGTGCGACAAGGTCACCGGCGACGACTGCTTCATCGCCCGCCTGCACGTGCGCTCGATGGAACAACTGGACACCCTCCTCGACCGCCTCAACACCCATGCAGAAACCAACACCGCCATCGTCAAGAAAACCCCGGTGAAACGGCGGTTACCGCCCATGGCGTGAGCCTTCAGCCAAATCGCAGGCAAGAAAAAACCCGCCGAAGCGGGTTTTTTACTCATGGACGACGATTAATCATCGCGGCTCATGATGCCGAAGATCTGCAACAAGCTGATGAACAGGTTGTAGATCGACACATACAGGCTGATGGTCGCCATGATGTAGTTGCGCTCGCCGCCGTGAATGATGGCGCTGGTCTGGAACAGAATGCAGACCGAGGAGAACAGCACAAAACCTGCGCTGATCGCCAGTTGCAGACCGCTGACCTGGAAGAAGAAGCTCGCCAGCGTCGCACCCAGCAGCACGAAGAAACCTGCGGTGATGAAGCCACCGAGGAAGCTCATGTCCTTGCGGGTGATCAGCACGTAAGCCGACAGACCGCCGAACACCAGCGCCGTCATCGCAAAGGCCGAGCTCACTACTTCCGCGCCGCCCTGCATGCCCAGGTAACGGTTGAGGATCGGGCCGAGCAGGAAACCCATGAAACCGGTCAAGGCAAACGCCGACACCAGGCCCCACGCGGAATCACGGAGTTTGTTGGTTAGGAAGAAAAGGCCGTAGAAACCGATCAGCACCACGAAGATATTCGGGTAGCCAACACGCATCTGCTGGGCGACGAACGCCATCACGCCGCTGAATGCGAGGGTGAGAGCGAGCAAGCCGTATGTGTTGCGCAGGACGCGGCTAACCTCTAGCTGCTCAGCCTGCACGCTGTTATTAACTGCGTAATCCTGTTCGCGCATGGCGACACTCCTGTTGGTTTGAAACGTTCAGTCGCAAAGATCATAACAGACGCTCTGTAACAAGCCATGCACAGAGTTTGACAGTGTGTTTCATTCAGGTATTATGGCGCCCGCAACGCAAACGGAGGTGTGGCCGAGTGGTTTAAGGCAACGGTCTTGAAAACCGTCGACTGTAACAGGTCCATGAGTTCGAATCCCATCGCCTCCGCCATATTGAGTACGTTAGAGCCCTGATTAGTCAGGGCTTTTTCGTTTCTGGGATTTGGTGAATCCTTCTCCGATTAGCAGGTGTTCCATAACTATTATGGAAGCGTTCCATAACTCAGCCTTATTTGCCCCTCCACGGCGTCCTGCCGAATGCTTCCCTTCTCCTTTATGTGTCACCACATTTCCGCTGCTACGCTGACCTCATAACTGAGGATTCACGATGCCAAATTCAGATCTGCTCCCTTCCCTGCTATTCAAGATCAACGAAAATCAACTCGCGCTCGAAGCTGCCATCCTTGAGCTGTCCAACTGGGTCGAACAGCGCGGTGCCGCTGACGTCGCAGAGAATGTGCGCGGTGCCCTGGAGGCCCTCGACCGCAACGAGGAGTTCATCAAGATGACGCTCGCGGTGATGATGACCCCGGAATGACTTGGCGCCTAAAGCAGAAGAGATGGTGGTTAACACAACTCGCAAGCTAGGAGCGACGAGCCAAGCTACCACTACGGGAGGAGCCTGCTCGAGTTAAGTACGAGCTGATCAACGAAGAACTCCACATGCCCTCTGGGGCTGGTCGGCAAGGGTAAATCGTCGATCTTTCGAGCGATGCTCTGAAAAGCTTGCGCGCACTTGGAACGCGGAAACGCTTCGTAAATGGCGCGCTGCTTCTGCACCGCCTTGCGCATGCATTCGTCGTACGGCACCGCTCCCACATAACACAAGGCAACGTCGAGGAAGTTATCGGTGACCTTGGTCAATTTAGCGAACAGGGCTCGACCCTCCTGCGGGCTCTGCGTCATATTTGCCAGTACTTGGAAGCGGTTCATACCGTAATCACGACTAAGCAGTTTGATCAACGCGTATGCATCGGTGATCGAGGTCGGCTCGTCACTGACCACCAGCAACACTTCCTGGGCTGCCCGGACGAAGCTGACCACCGAATCTCCGATGCCCGCGGCTGTGTCAATCACCAGCACATCGATACTGTCACCGATGTCACTGAAGGCCTGGATCAAGCCTGCGTACTGAGCCGGAGATAAACGCGCCATGTTCTGGATGCCTGAAGCCGCGGGGACGATTCGCACCCCACCCGGCCCCTGCACCAGTAAGTCGGATAGCTCACAGTGACCTTCGATTAAATCGGCAAGCGTGTACTGCGGGGAAAGGCCCAACAGGGCATCGATACTCGCCAAGCCAAGATCGCCATCCAGCAATACGACTCGCCTCCCAAGTTCCGCCAGCGCCAATGAAAGATTCACAGCCACAGTCGTCTTGCCGACGCCGCCCTTTCCGCCAGTCACGGCGATAACTTGTACAGAATGCACACCATCCATGTTATTTATCCCTTCCATGTGCAACGTGTGCGAGTAATTACCAACTATCTCCATTTGTGCAATGGTAGCCGAAAAGTGCAGATTCACGACCCCTAGCTATCACGGAACCACCAAAAACGCTGTAACCGACACAAAATCACACCCCAGTAATGCTGCGGTATGGGCTTGGATTGGCGCAGCCCTTATAGATCAAGGGTTGCAGCTTTCCGCTGTCTAAAACTCAACGTTCAGAACACTTCGCTTCGGCCCAGCAAAACCGAGATAGATCGCGTTAGTTTTAGACAGCGTTTCACCCTCCTCCGGCGCCCTGGCGAAAGAACACAATCCATCTATCGAAGTAGTGATTCACTGGCACATCGCTGGTAATCTCCGCGCCACGTTCGCCAGGCATTAAGGGATGCAGGCGAAACTAGAAGCCCCGAGGCCGCGAACCTTCGGGGCTTTGATTTTTATTGCAACGAATCATAGGCCTGCTCGCAAGTCACTCCCCTGGCTCTGGCCTGGTCAGCAACTTCAGCCAGGTCGCCCGCTCGCTGGTCAATGCGCTTGAGCACGTCGGCAAGCACCATTGCGGCGCGGGTAGCTGCCTTGCTTGCGGCGGCAGTGCAGGAATGGCTGCTGGCTTCACTGGCTGCGAGTCGAGCAGCAAGGTCGTCGGCTGCTGCGCGCAGGCTGTCAGCAGAATTGCGAGCCCGGATAGCATCAGCAGTCGCTTGATCGATCGTGCGTTGACCATCTTGAATCGCCTTGTTGATGGAGAGTTGACGGGCTTGTTCTTTGGCGCGCTCTGCGGCCTCGTTGTCGACCTTCGTGGCGGCGTCTCGGGTGTCGCGGGCATTCCACCTCGCCTGCCATTCGGCGTCCTTCACCGACAGTCCGTGGTGATAGGCGCCGAACAGCGCACCAGCCACCAAAGCCACCGCAGCTATGCAAGGAAGGAATCGCACCCAGATTGAAGTCATGGCACATCCTTGAAGAAGACGTGGCCGCCGAGCTTCAGCGTCTGCTTGGCCTTCGCCGCCCACGCCGGCGGCGTCTTCATGGCGATCGCGTAATAGTGAGTTGCGCCGCCGGTTGGGTCCGGCACCCTCCCGTCGATCACCTGGTCAGCAACAACGCGACACTGGGCCAGCTCGCGGAACAGGATCTGCTTCACCCCAATCAGGAACGGATAATTCGGATCGCTCTTGTTCCAGCAACTGAACTGGTACTTGGCCTGGCACACGCCTGCGTAGCCTTCGCCCCACCAGGATTTTTCCTTGCCATCGTTCACGCGGTTGCGGACGGTCCAGGCAACGGCGATCTGGCCGGCCAGGGATTCGCCGCGGGCCTCGCCAAAAAGCGTGCGTGCCAGTACATCGCGATCGTTCTCAGTCACGCTCATTAGCCTGGGCCGACTGATCGCCGAGATAACTGCGCGCAATGCCCAGCACGTCTCGAACTACTTGATTGTCAGTCGGCACGGTAAGCGGATGACCGCGCCGATGCTGAGAAAGCGCTGGGACATAGCTCGAGAAAAAGCGAAGCTGGCGGCAATCGAGATCGGCGACGAACTGCTGGCGACGAAAATCGGTGAATTTCAGTTCCGAGACATCAGGCCGAAGGCTGCGTCGGAAATCATCGATGTCGGCGAGGCGAGCTTACTGCTGGGGCACACCAAACCTATAAGCGACCACCTGATTCTTGCTGAGTGCAGACATACAGCCGCTGATCGCCAGGTAAACGCCGGCCAGCAACCAACTTCCCAGATAACCGCACAAAATGGCGCCATTGTCGGCTTCGCCGAGGTAATTGACGGTGAGCACGATGGGAAAAGTCAGCAGCAACATCAGTGCGGCAATCAACCAGGCCGCGAGGTATTTGCCGACCACCACTTCGAAACGGGTCAACGGCAACGTCATCAGCATTTCAATGGTGCCGGACTTGCGCTCTTCAGCCCATTGGCGCATCGCCAAGGCTGGCATCAGCAGTAGATATATCCATGGGTGCCAGGCAAAAAACGGCGCCAGATCCGCCTGGTTTCGTTCAAAAAAACCGCCGGGATAAAACGTGCATACGCCACACAGCACCAGGAACGTCATCAACAGCAGGTACGCAGTTGGCGTGGCGAAGTAGCTGCAGAATTCGCGCTGGACGATTGGCGACAACATCCTCATGCGGCGCGCTCCCTGGTCAGGGTCCGGAACACTTCCTCAAGCCCGCCCCGCTCCTCTTCCAGGCGCCGCACTTGCCAGCCTTTGCTGACGATCAAGGCGTTGATCGCCGGAAGAATGACTGCACCGTCCCGGGCCAGCACTTTTACGCTGTGCGCCTCGAGACCTGCCTCGATACCGGCAACGCCGGGCAGTACCGCCAACGCCAGCAGATCCAGCGGATGGCGGCCGAACACTGTCACGGCCTGGTGATAACGGGATCGGCTTTGCAGTTGTTTCAGTGTTTCGTCCGCCAACAAATGACCGTTGTCGATGATCAGGGCACGACTGCACAGAGAGGTGACCTCTTCCAGAATGTGCGTCGAAATCACCACAATCTTGTCCTTGGCCAGCTCCGAGATGAGCTCGCGCACATGGTGCTTCTGATTCGGATCAAGGCCATCGGTAGGCTCATCCAGGATCAGCACTTTAGGGTCGTGCAACATTGCTTGCGCCAGACCCAGGCGCCGCTTGAACCCCTTGGACATGGAATCAATGGTGTCGGCGCGCACGTAACCAAGCTCGAACCGGTCGAGCATCTGCGCTACCCGCAACTTCCTTTCAGCGCCGCGATAACCGCGCACCCTGGCAATAAACCCGAGAAAACCCTGCACACTCATATCGCCATAACACGCGTTACCTTCCGGCAAATAGCCCAACAAACGCTGTGCCTGACGAGTGTGTCGGCTGATATCGAAACCGCAGACGGTAATAGTTCCAGAGGTAGGTTTGATCAGGCCGGTGAGCATACGCAGGGTCGTGGATTTGCCTGCACCGTTGGTGCCGAGAACCCCTAGCACTTCTCCCGTGACAACCCGGAACGAAATATTGTTTACGGCGACATTTCCTGAGAAACGTTTTGTCAGTGTCGAAATATCAATCATGGCTTCCAGCTCGCTAAGCGATTTTTCCGCTTCACATTTGCAGATACGTTTGTTGAAGCGAGGAAACATAAACCGCTGATTGATCCGATTGAACGGGGGCAAGTGAATACCAGATCGGTCTGTGGGCTGTGAGGATTTATCCGATGCCTTATGCGCTTACTCCTACAAAACACGGCACCGACACTCGCTATTCTTTAATCGGCCGATAGTCCAGATTTTTGCCCAGCCTCGGAGCCGCGAAGCCAAATGAACTTTAGAACAATCACCGTGTTGAACACCGAAGGGGAACCGCTGAACGCTGCAGTACTGTGCGTGTTTACGGCGGTTGTGATTGACAGGCGGTTTGTGATTTACAGCCTGAATGAAAATCTTGGTGGGGGCCTGATACGGATCTACTTAGCGTCGCTGTGTGATGACGGGGAAGCGTTACTGATGACCGGCATGTCCCCGAACGACTTCAAGATTGCTGCGCAAACCCTCAAAAACATCATAAACGATGCCCTGGCGCCGCCCCCCCACATGACCGATGGGAGCTATCGGATACTTGATCTGCTGGAGACTCGGATCATTCCCGGGGATGTACACACCCACCGCACGTTGAAGGTCAACGAAACATGGGTGGAAAAGCTGTTGAACTTTCAACCCTCGCCAGGACCCTTTGTACAAACAACCATGAAAACTTCGACGCGGGATATACATATCGAACTGGAGTGCACCGACTACTACTCGAAACTAACCCCCTTGAGCCAACATGAAGACGACCATCGTCAGGTTCCCCCTCCGCCCTTGAACAAGATTTCCCGAGATGCCCCCGCAGCTTCTCCGAAATCCATTATGACCCACGTAACGTCAACTACCGCCCTGACAGCATCCGAGGAAACCGCGCCAATGACCCAAAATTCCGTATCGCGCATTGAACAAAGCTTGCAGACACTCATGACGAACCTGAGCAACCATAAAGAGGCGCTGCAGAACAAACATGAGGAGTTCTATAACGTTCGACTTAAACAGGAGCGTCTTGACCGCGACTTGACTGCCCGTGAAGCCATGTTGGATCAACGGGAGGAAGAGTTGAGCAGAAGCGCTGCATCATTGACCATTGCCGAGGCGCAACTAAGTGAGTTGATCCACCTGATCAACGATGCATCCGTTATTGCCCTGCCTCCAAAGTCCGATTGAAGCTTCAATCACCTTACGGTTGTAAGCCCCAAAGCCGCGAAAATTTGCTGATAGCTCGACAATGAACCTGACTATCCCATATTCAGAGCTGTATTGAACGACCCTCGCCATGCCCCTGAGAATCGTGAGCAATCGCCGTCAGGGTCAAGAGCGCACTGAATTCATGACCTGCTTCGTCCAGACAACATCCGGGCAAGGGTGTTATCACCGACCCAGTAATGATGGAACAGGCCAGCGAGCGCATGCAGGCCGATCAGCCAGTAGCCGCTGGTGCCAAGCCATTCGTGCCAGTACTTGAATCGCTTGGCCAGATCCGGATCCACCGACACCGGTGCCGACAGATAGAAGTCGAAATACGGCAAGGGCTTGCCCCCCGCAGCCAGCATCAACCAAGCCATCAGTGGCGTCACAATCATCAAGCCATACAGCGCCAGGTGCATCAGGTGTGACAGGCCGGTCTGCCAGGCCGGCGGCGTTGGCGTGATCGGCGGACGCGGCGTCAGACGCCCGAGCAGGCGAATCCAGACCAGAGCGAAAATACTTATCCCGAACAGCCCATGCAACCCCAGGAACAGAGCTCGCGCGTTGCTGCCGCGTGGCAGCAGCCCTTTGATCTCAATGCACGCATACACGCCTACGAACAGCGCCAACATCAGCCAGTGCAGGGTGATCGACAGCTTTGCATAACGATCTGTGACTATCTCGCGGGTCATAAACACGCCTCATCAAAATTTAGGACGACTGCCGTGCGACAGCCTCTGAGCGGTTGCTTTGAACCGGCGGCACGCAGCCTGTCGGTCAAAACTTAAGACAATCTGAAGACCAGCGCTCAACGAACCTTTTTCCACCTTCAGACTTCATTAAGAAATGCCTCGGATACTCCCCTCAAACTTATAGAGGGAGGCGTTCCGCCCATGCCCGATTTCGACTGGAACATTGCACTGCCGCTGCACTTCGGCCAGGCAGAAACGCCACAGATCGTCCTGTCCCGCGCCTTGCCGGGCGATGAACAGAGGCCGGTATTCGAGAACTTTATCCAGCAACGCTTTCGCAAGGTTCACGGTGCAGACATTCGTCAATTCATGCCGCAGTTGTTCGGCATAAGCAGCAGCGACGGCGAACTGTGCGCGGTCGCCGGGGTACGCCTGGGCCGTGACGAGCCGTTGTTTCTGGAGCGTTATCTGGACAAACCGATCCAGACATTGATCAGCGCCGTGGTAGAACGCCCGGTGGACCCTGCCGGCATTGTCGAGGTCGGCAATCTGGCCGCCACCGACACCGGCAATGCGCGGATGAGCATCATTGCCATTACCTATTTGCTGGCCATGGGCGGGCTGGAATGGGTGGCCTTCACCGGCAACATGGGCCTGGTCAACAGCTTTCACCGACTGGGCCTGAAACCGGTGACCCTCTGCGCCGCCGACCCGCAGCGACTGGGCGACGACCGGCACAGTTGGGGCAGCTACTACGAAAGCAAACCCTGGGTTCACGTCGGCAACATCCGCGCCGGCTTCATTCATTTGCGCAACATCGGTCTGTTCAGCCGGCTGGGCTTGCCATCGTCCCTTGACGGAGCCTGCCATGTCGCCTGAATGCCAACGATTCGAGCAGGCCTTGCGCAGCCATGCCGAGCGCAAGAGCAACGTCATTGCCCTGTGGGGCGACACCCTGAAAATCGACTACGCCACGCTGTACGCTGAAGTGAAATACCGCCAGCAGCGTCTGCGCGATGAACAGGCAAGCGTCATCGCCCTGGCTCTGGACAACGGCGTCGAGGCCATACTCTGGGACTTGGCCGCGCTGTTCGAAGGCCTTGCTTGCGTGACCTTGCCCCCCTTCTTCAGCCCTGCACAGCGTGCCCACTGCCTGGAACAGAGCCAGGCAGAACGAGTGATTGCCGAACCGGAATTCGAAGCCGAACTGCTCGTTGCCGGCTATGAGAAAAGCGCCGAGTTCTGGCGACGCCCGTTTGCCGGCCCAAGCCCGATGCACCCCGGCACGGCCAAACTGACTTTCACCTCCGGCACCACCGGGACTCCCAAAGGCGTGTGCCTGAGCGCCGACAGCTTGTTGCGGGTAGCGCGGGAACTGGATCAGGCCAGCAAACCCACTGAACCACAGCATCACCTGGCGCTGTTGCCGCTGGCGATCCTGCTGGAGAACCTGGGCTGCTACGCCGCGCTCTACGCCGGTGCCACCCTGAGCCTGCCGAGCCAGAAAACCCTGGGCATCCGGGGCGCCAGCGGCGTCGATGTACCGCGCCTGCTCGGTTGCCTGGCCAGTCGTTCGCCCGAGAGCCTGATTCTGGTGCCGCAACTGCTGCTGATGCTGGTCAGCGCAACCGAACAGAACGCGTTTAATCCGCAAACACTGCGCTTTGCCGCCGTCGGTGGCGCGCGGGTCTCTAAGGACTTATTGCAACGCGCCCGACATGTCGGCCTGCCGGTCTATGAAGGTTACGGCCTGTCCGAATGCGCTTCGGTCGTCTGCCTCAATCGCCCCGCAGCGTACCGTGCAGGTAGCGTCGGCCGGCCCCTGCCCCACGTCGAAGTGAAACTGGCCGAAGACGGTGAGGTCCTGATCAAGGGCTCGCTCTTGCTCGGTTACCTGGGTGAGCCGGCCTACACCGACGAGTGGTGGCACAGCGGCGATCTGGGGGAGTTCGACGCGCAGGGTTTCCTCTTCCTCAACGGTCGCAAAAAGCATCAGTTCATCACCAGCTACGGGCGCAACGTCAACCCGGAATGGGTCGAAGCGGAACTCACCCAACGCCAACACATCGCCCAGGCTTTTGTGTATGGCGAGGCCCTGCCGCGAAATCACGCACTGCTGTGGCCCAACCGCCCGGACTGCACGGACGAACAACTGGCTGCTGCCGTCGCCGAAGCCAACGACGCGTTGCCCGATTATGCCCAGGTGCATCACTGGACACGCCTGAATGAACCCTTCACTGCCGCCAATGGCTTGCTGACCGCCAATGGCCGCCCGCGCCGGGACGCCATCGTCGCGTTATACCGCGCACAACTGACCGAATTCGCCCATTCCGAGGAGCCCGCATCATGACGTTTTTCGACACCCTGCAAGAAGCCACTCAACAAGAGCGCCACGAACTGTTCAACCTGCCGATCATCCTTGATGCGCTGCAAGGCCAGGTCAGTCTTGAAAGCTATCGGGCGTTTCTCGCTCAGGCGTACTACCACGTGCGCCATACCGTGCCGCTGATGATGGCGTGCGGCGCGCGCCTGCCCACACGCCTGGAATGGCTGCGCAAGGCGGTATGTGAATACATCGAGGATGAATACGGCCACGAACAATGGGTGCTCGACGACATAGCCGCCTGTGGCGGTGATCGCGAAGCGGTGCGCAACGGCCAGCCCTCGCTGCCGATCGAACTGATGGTCGGTTTTCTCTACGACCTGATTGCCCGGGGCAACCCGGTGGGGCTGTTCGGCATGGTCAACGTACTGGAAGGCACCAGCATCGCCCTGGCGACTCACGCGGCAGGCAGCATCCGTGAGCACTTGGCCTTGCCGGAAAGCGCCTTCAGTTATTTGAGCTCCCACGGTTCGCTGGACATCGAGCACATGCAGACCTATCGCCGGCTCATGAATCAACTCGACGACAGCGCCGACCAGGCCGCCGTGATCCACGCCTCGAAAGTGGTGTACCGGCTTTACGCCGACATGTTTCGCGGTTTGCCGGGCCGCCTGGAAGTCCAACATGCAGCTGCATGAGGCCCGTGTGGTCCTGACCGGCGCGAGTGGCGGTATCGGCATGGAGATCGCCAGCGCACTGTGCGCCGCCGGTGCCCGGGTCCTGGCCGTGGCTCGTCACCAGGAGTCACTGCTGCCGCTGCTCGCGCGCTATCCGCAGAACATGCACTGGGTGGCCGCCGACCTGACGTTGCCCTTTGACCGGCACAAGGTACTGGCCGCCGTTGAGGCCATCGGCGGCATCAACCTGTTGATCAATGCCGCCGGCGTCAATCATTTCGCCATGCTGGAACAGCTCGATGACAGCGACATCAACGCCATGTTGGCGGTCAACGTCAGTGCACCGATTTGCATGACCAAGCTGCTGTTGCCGCAGCTCAAGCAAGCCGACAGTGCCATGGTGGTGAATGTCGGCTCGACCTACGGTTCGATCGGCTACCCCGGTTATGCCAGTTACTGCGCCACCAAGTTTGCCCTGCGCGGTTTTTCCGAAGCCCTGCGCCGGGAATTGGCGGATACCCGGGTCAGTGTTCTGTACGTGGCACCCCGCGCCACCCGCACATCGATGAACAGCGCGGCGGCCCAAGCCCTGAACGATGCCCTCAAGGCCAATGTCGACGACCCGAAAACCGTGGCCTCGGCCGTCCTCCACGCAATCGCCGGCGACCACCGCGACCTTTACCTGGGCTGGCCGGAACGTTTTTTCGTGCGTCTCAACAGCCTGTTGCCCAACCTGGTGGATCGAGGCCTGCGCAAGCAATTGCCACTGATCCGCCGTCTGAGCCACAAACCCGAGAACGAGCAAAAACCATGAAAAAAATCTTTGCCTGCCTTTTGATAGGCGCCTTCAGCCAGATCGCCTGGGCCCTCGACAGCGCCGACCAGCAACGCCTCTCTGCCCTCCAGCAGAGTTGGGCGCACATTCAATACGAAATGCCGGAAAAACAACGCGAGCAAGCCTTCGAACAACTGGCCGCACAAGCCTCCGCCTTCAGCCAGGAACGCCCGGCCGTGGCCGAAGCGTGGATCTGGAAAGGCATTGTCACCAGCAGTTGGGCCGGCGCCCAAGGCGGACTCGGAGCATTGGGCAAAGCCAAAGACGCCAAGGCTGACCTGGAAAAATCCCTGACTCTGGACCCCAAAGCCCTGCAAGGCTCGGCTTACACCAGCCTCGGCGCACTGTATGACCGCGTACCGGGCTGGCCCATCGGTTTTGGTGATTCAGACAAGGCCGAACAACTGCTCAAGCTTGCCTTGCAGATGAACCCCAACGGCATCGACAGCCTGTACTTTTGGGGCGATCACCTTTACCGTCAAAAGCGCTACTCTGAGGCCAAGGCAGCGTTGCAAAAGGCGCTGCTGGCCGCCCCTCGCCCCAACCGCGAAACGGCCGACGCCGGGCGCCGCAAAGAGATCGAGACGTTGCTGGTGGACGTAAACAGAAAACTCGACTGACAGGAGTTCGCGTGCGTTTATTACTGATCGAGGATGACGTCGCCCTCGGCGAAGGCATTCACCAGGCCCTCGGGCGCGAAGGCTACACCGTCGACTGGATCAAGGACGGCAGCAGCGCCCTGCATGCCCTGCTCAGTGAAACCTTCGACCTGGCCGTGCTTGATCTCGGCCTGCCGCGCATGGACGGTCTCGAAGTGCTGCGACGCCTGCGCGACAGCGGTTCCAACTTGCCGGTACTGATACTCACCGCCCGCGATGCCACCGAAGACCGCATCGCCGGGCTGGATGCCGGCGCCGATGACTATTTGATCAAACCGTTCGACCTGGCCGAACTCAAAGCCCGGTTGCGCGCCCTGCTGCGGCGCAGTGCCGGACGCGCTCAAATGCTGATCGAGCACGCTGGCATCAGCCTCAACCCCGGCACACAGCAGGTCAGCTATCTTGGCCAGCCCGTGGGGCTGACACCCAAGGAATACCAGTTGTTGCACGAATTGCTCTCGCCACCGGGTCGCGTCATGACCCGCGATCATTTGATGCAATTGCTGTACGGCTGGAATGAAGAAGCGGAAAGCAACACCCTGGAAGTGCACATCCATCACCTGCGCAAGAAATTCTCCACCGACCTGATCCGCACCGTTCGGGGTGTGGGCTATCTGGTGGAGGAACGTCGATGACGTCGATCCGTCGCCGTACGCTGACGCTGATCATCGGCTTGATGCTCGCCGGGCTGGCGGTGATCAGCCTGTTTAACGTGCACGACAGCAACCACGAAATCGCCGAGGTCTACGATGCGCAGCTGGCGCAGAATGCCCGCCTGCTGCAAGGCGTGATGCGCATGCCTCTGGCGAGTCAGGAACATGCGGATCTGTACCAGGCGTTCAATACGGCGCTGGGCGAGGCCGTGCCTCGCGGCGACGGTCATCCGTACGAAAGGAAAATCGCCTTTCAGGTGTGGAATCCAAAAGGTGAAGTGCTGGTGCACACCGCCAGTGCGCCCTCGTTCGGCACGCCACCGAACACACCCGGTTTCAGTGACGTGGTGGATTTGAACAATCGTCACTGGCGCGCCTTTGTCCTTGAAGACAAACAAAATGGCCTGCGTATCTGGGTCGGTGAACGCGACGATGTGCGGGCGGATCTGGTCGATCGCATCGTCCGCCACACCCTGTGGCCGAACATGCTGGGCAGCCTGATCCTCGCGGCGATGGTTTGGCTGGCCATCGGCTGGGGGCTCAAGCCGTTAGCCGATATGGCCGCGACCCTGCGCGCACGCCATAGCGGCTCGCTGGAGCCACTGCAAATGACACCGCTGCCCAGCGAACTGGAACCGATGCAGGCGGCACTCAACCGCATGCTTGCGCAAATCCAGGACGTGCTCGGACGTGAGCGGCGCTTCATTGCCGACGCCGCCCACGAAATGCGCACGCCCTTGGCCGTCTTGCGGGTGCACGCACAAAACCTGCTGGAGGCCGGCACCGAAGATGACCGACGCGAATCACTTGAACACCTGATCGCCGGCGTCGATCGTACCAGCCGGCTGGTCAACCAATTGCTGACCATGGCGCGTCTCGAACCGAAAACAGCAGCCAAAACCCCTCCCCCCATTGACCTCACAGCCACCGTTCGAGAAAGCCTGGTGCAGTTGACTCCCTGGCTTTTGAGCAAAGGACTTGAACTGGTTTTCGATGCGGATGATGACATCGGCCCGGTCAGGATCGATTCGGCCGACATCCACATTGCCTTGAACAATTTAGTGACGAATGCGGCAAATTTTTCACCGGCTAACGGTTTGATCAGCGTGCGTCTGGAAAGAAAAGAAGATCGCTATGAGTTATCCGTCGAGGACGAAGGGCCCGGAATCGAAGAGTCGGAACGCAATCGGCTCCTTGAGCGCTTTTACAGCCGTGGCAATGGCCAAGGGGCAGGCCTGGGGCTGGCCATCGTCAAGGCAATCGCAGATCGTACGGGAGGGGAAATCAAGCTGGAAAATCGAACGCCAACGGGGACCCGTGCGACGTTAGTGATTTGCCCTCGCTAAGTTGAGTTTGAGTTAACAAGACCCGAGAAAAACGACAAAGCCCCGATTGCTCGGGGCTTTGTCATTTCTGGTGTTTGGGAACGCTTGCCTCAATCCGCCTGCACGGTGACTTGCTGCTGTTCGCCCAACCCTGCGATGCCCAGGCGTATGGTCTGCCCCGGACGCAGGAAAACCGGCTGTGGCTTGATGCCCAGCCCAACGCCCGGTGGCGTGCCCGTCGAAATCACATCGCCAGGTTGCAGGCTCATGCAACGACTCAGGTAAGCAATCAGTTGCGGCACGTTGAAGATCAGCGTTCGCGTATTCCCTTGCTGGTAGCGGTGTCCGTCGACATCGAGCCACAGGTCCAGCGCATGCGGATCGGGGATTTCATCGCGGGTTACCAGCCACGGGCCGAGCGGACCGAAGGTATCGAAGCCTTTGCCCTTGTCCCAGGTGCCGCCACGCTCCAGTTGCCATTCGCGCTCAGAGACATCGTTGATCACGCAGTAGCCGGCGACATGCTCCATGGCGTTGGCTTCATCGATGTTGCGCCCGCCTTTGCCGATGACCACGCCGAGTTCGACTTCCCAATCGGTCTTCTTTGAACCGCGCGGGATCTCGATGTTGTCGTTCGGACCGCAGATGGCACTCGTCCATTTGTTGAAGATGATCGGCTCTTTCGGCACTTCCATGTTCGACTCGGCCGCATGGTCGGCGTAGTTCAGACCAATGCAGACGAATTTGCCGACCTGGCCGACGCAGGCGCCTATCCGTGGCTTACCGGCAACGATGGGCAGGCTGGACGGATCGATGGCGGCAAGCGTTGCCAGGCTTTCCGGGCTGAGGGCCAGTCCGGCGATGTCCGGTACATGCGCCGAGAGGTCGCGGATCTGATTATCGGCATCCAGCAGGCCCGGTTTTTCCGAACCTTTTTCGCCATAACGCAACAGTTTCATTTAGTTCTCCTGCTCAAACCGAAAGTGCGAAGCGGGTTTCAGATGCTCATGCCGCCATCGATGACATGCACACCGCCTGTGGTGTAGGCGGACGCATCGCTGCCCAGGTACAAAGCCAACTGGGCGATCTCGTCGGCACTGCCGATGCGACCCATGGGTTGGCGGTCAAGAAATTGCTGGTAGACCCGTGCTTCGTCGACGCCTTGTTGCGCAGCCTGTGCGGCAATGCGCTGACGCAGCGACGGCGATTCCACGGTACCGGGGCAAATGGCGTTGCAGCGAATGCCCTGACTGATGAAGTCGGCGGCAACCGCCTTGGTCAGCCCTACCACCGCCGCTTTGCTGGCAGCATAGGCAAAACGGTTGGGCACGCCTTTGATGCTGGAAACCACCGATGACATGTTGATGACTGATCCACCTCCGCGTTCCAGCATGCCCGGCAGGAACGCGCGGATCATGCGGTACATGGCGGTGACGTTGATGTCCATCGACCGCGCCCAGTCCGCTTCATCGCATTCGAGAATGTTGCCACTGTGCACGTAGCCTGCGCAGTTGAACAGCACGTCCAGTGCGCCGATGCGCTCACTGATTTCGCTGATGGCGGTGGTCGAGGTCACGTCGAGGGTAATCGCCGTTATGCCTTCAAGCCCTTCCAGCCTGCTGATATCGAGGTCCGTGGCAAACACTTCGGCACCGGCCCGGGCAAAGGCAATGGCGCTGGCCATGCCGATACCCTGCCCCGCCGCCGTGATCAGCACCCGTTTGTTCTGCAGGTTCATGCAGCCTCCAGCTTCGCGGTGAGGGGTGCTGTTTTAGGGGTTCTGCCGAGCATCGACGCGGGAATGGCGAGAATCAGCCCGCCGCTGACGAACAAGCACAGCGCCAGTACATAGGTGCCGTTGTTGATATTGCCGGTCAGGTTTTCAGCGACGGCGGTGATCATCGAGCCGGTGAAACCGGAGAGGTTGCCGAAGGCGTTGATCATGCCGATACCCGCCGCAGCGGCGACGCCGGAAAGCACGGTTCCCGGCAGGGTCCAGTAAATCGGCATCAGGCTGAGGATCCCCGAGGCAGATACGCTGAGGAACAACACGGACAACACCAGGTTGTCGGCGAAATACGCGCTCAGAATCAACCCCAAACCACCGATGAAGGCCGGAATCGCCGCGTGCATACGACGCTCACCGGTCCGGTTGGAGTGCCGTGCGTTGAGCAGCATCGCAACCGTGGCAATCGAATAGGGAATGGCGGTCAGGAGGCCAATGTGCAAGCTGTTGGTGATGCCCGTGCTCTTGATGATCGAAGGCATCCAGAACGCCAGGCCGTAGAAGCCGGTGTTGAAGGTCAGCAGGATCAGGACCAGCAACCACACCCGTGGATTGAAAAACACCTCGCTCAGGCGCGAAGCCTTGCCCTGGTTATCGGTTTGCAGATTGGCCTTGAGCAAGGCTTTCTCCGCAGCGGACAGCCATTTGGCGGAGTCGATGTTGTTGGCCAGGCAGACGATGACGACGAACGCCATGATGATCGAGGGAATGCCTTCGATGATCAGCATCCATTGCCATCCGGACATGCCCTGCACACCTTGCATGCTGCTCATCAGCCAACCGGAAAGGATCCCGCCCAGGGTCAGGCTGACCGGCAATGCCATCAGGAACCCGGACATCACCCGGCTTTGCCGATGGGTCGGAAACCAGTAGTTGAGGTACAGAATCACACCCGGGAAAAAGCCGGCTTCACAGATGCCCAACAAGAAGCGCAGCACGTAGAACATCGTGCTCGATTCGATGTGGAAGAAACCCGCCAGCGGTACGGTGAACGCCACGGCCATGGAGATTACGGCCCAGGTCAACATGATCCGGGCAATCCAGAAGCGCGCGCCGTAGCGATGCAGCAACAGGTTGCTTGGCACTTCAAACAGGAAGTAGCCCCAGAAGAACATACTGGCGCCCAAGGCATAGACGGTGTTGCTGAACTGCAGCTCGTTGAGCATGTCGAGTTTGGCAAAGCCGATATTGACCCGGTCCAGGTAAGCCGCCATGTAACACAGGAGCAGGACAGGAAGAATTCGCCAGATCACCTTGCGGTAGGTCCGGTCTTCAAATTCGAGTGCGCTGGCCTGCGCCTGCGCGGGCAATTGCTCGGATATCGTTTGCATGAGGTAACCCCTGGGCATGTGGACATGCCTGATTGTTTTTATCGAATGGGTCAGGCCGAGTGAACCGTTCACTCGGCATAGCGCAATGACTAGAGTGCTTCGGTGGTTTTTTCTCCGTTGACCAGGCGCGTCAGTCCCAATGGATTGCGGTTCTTCAGCGCGTCAGGAAGCAAGGCGTCCGGGAAGTTCTGGTAGCACACCGGACGCAGGAAGCGATCGATGGCCAATGTGCCAACCGAGGTGCCACGGGCATCGGATGTCGCCGGCCAAGGACCGCCGTGGACCATGGCATCGCAGACTTCCACACCGGTGGGGTAACCATTGACCAGTACGCGACCGACTTTTTGCTCAAGCAGCGCCACCAGGTCGGCGGACTGTTCCAACTCTGCCGTCTCTCCCAGCAAGGTCGCGGTCAGTTGGCCGCGTAAACCGTGCAAGGCCGCCAACAGTTCGGCCCGATCGGCCACCTCAACCACCACGGTGGCCGGACCGAAGATTTCTTCCTGCAGCAATTCATTGCCCGTCAGCAGCAGGCTGGCATCGGCCTGGAACAATTGCGCCTGCGCCTTGTTGCCCTGCTGTGCCCGCCCTGCCAGATGAATGATCTGTGGATGCGCCAGCAACGTTTCGCAACCGTGAACGTAACTGCGCAGGCCGCCCGCATTGAGCATGGTTTGCGCGGGCTGATCAGCCATCAAGGCACTGAGCGTCTGCACAAAGTGGCTGAAGGCCGGTGAGCGAATGCCGATGACCAGGCCGGGATTGGTGCAGAACTGCCCCGCGCCCATGACCACCGACGCCGCCAGTTCGGTAGCGATGCGCTCGCCGCGCACTTGCAATGCCTCGGGCAGGACCAGCACCGGGTTGATGCTGCTCATCTCGGCAAATACCGGGATCGGTTGCGGGCGGGCGGCGGCCATGTCGCACAGCGCCCTGCCGCCCTTGAGTGAACCGGTGAAACCGACGGCCTGAATCAGCGGATGCTTGACCAGCGTTTCACCCACGCCGGCACCGAAGATCATGTTGAACACGCCTTCAGGCATGCCGGTATGTTCGGCGGCGCGAACGATGGCTTCGGCCACTCGTTCGGCGGTCGCCATGTGTCCGCTATGGGCTTTGAACACCACCGGACAACCGGCAGCGAGCGCAGCCGCGGTGTCACCTCCAGCGGTAGAAAATGCCAACGGAAAGTTACTGGCGCCGAACACCGCCACCGGGCCGACACCCAGGCGACACTGACGCAGATCGACGCGCGGCAAGGGTTGGCGTGCCGGGAGTGGCAGATCGATGCGTGCACCGTAGAAGTCGCCGCGACGCAGGGTCTGGGCGAACAGGCGCATCTGGCCGCTGGTGCGAGCGCGTTCGCCCTGGATGCGTGCCGCCGGCAAAGCGGTTTCCTGGCAGACCAGGGCAACGAAATCATCGCCCAGTGCATCCAGCTCTGTGGCAATGGCCTCAAGGAACTCGGCACGGCAGGCGGCCGGCAGATGACGATAAAC
Organism: Pseudomonas sp. BF-R-01; assembly: GCF_019946615.1. NCBI lineage: Bacteria > Pseudomonadati > Pseudomonadota > Gammaproteobacteria > Pseudomonadales > Pseudomonadaceae > Pseudomonas > Pseudomonas sp. BF-R-01. The sequence goes on along the minus strand of NZ_JAGYFX010000013.1, from coordinate 61,240 downwards.
CGGATAGGCCTGGGCGGCGGCCGTTGCCGCGGCGTCCACTTCCTCGACCGTGGCCTGAATGAAGGCCGTGGGCAAAGGTTGCCCGGTCGTCGCATCAACGCTGTGCAACACCACCGATCCGGCGGCGCTGCGGCCTCCTGCGATGAAATTGTGTCCGGACAGTTCGGGCATGACAGTCTCCTGACCCTGATTGAAAGCTGGTCGCTACTGTACTGTCGCGAATCGATTCTTTCCCAATGGCATTTTTGGATTAACCGATAACGATCCGTTATCGAATTAGCCGATAAACCTAATCGTATTTAACTCGCCGAATCGTTGTTCAAACGGGCGTTGTCCTTGAGTATTTCGGCAAACTCCAGAGCCGCTCCCACCAGCTGCTCGCCCTTGCGAGTGAGGATGCCGTAGTCCTGCGGGACCAAATGCAAAGGCGTATCCAGCGTCTTGAGCTGACCGCTTTCGAGCAGTGGGTTGACCATGGCATTGGGCAGCATCCCGATCATCGGCCCACGCTGCAGCACCTGGAGGAAGGTCTGCATCGAAATGGTGTCGACGGTGTTGCGGGGCATGCCCACGCCGGCTTCGGCGAACGCGAGTTCCATGCGCCCGCGAATCGGCGTACCCACCGGGTAAAGAATCCATGGCAAGTCCACCAGTTGCTCCAACGAGATGGGGCCGACACCTGCCAGCGGGTGCCGGTCGTTGACCACAATGCAGAATGGTTCGGGAGCCAGCGGTTGAAAGTCGTACCGCTGTTGCTGGCTTTGATCGGTGAAACGGGCGATGGCCAGGTCCAATTTCTTCTCTTCAAGCATTTCCATCAGGTGATTACTGGTCTGCTCCACCACCTCGATCGACAGCAATGGCCAGCGCTGTTTGATCTGCAAGATCGCCTCGGGCAGGGCCACCGCCGTAGCGGCAAATATTCCGCCGACCTTGAGATGACCGTGCCCCCCCTCACGCAGGCTGCTGATTTGCTCGACGAACGAGCGCGCATCGTTCAAGGCGATTTGCGCATAGCGCAACACGTGCTCGCCCAGCGCCGTGGGCGGCATGGCCCGTGGTTGGCGCTCGAACAAGGCGAAACCGAGCAGGCTTTCGATCTCTTTGAGCATCTTGCTGATGGCCGGCTGGCTGAGGTTCATCTGTTGCGCCGCCAGGTGCATGTTACGGGTGCGCCCCAACGTGTCGATCAGCAGCAAATGCCTGAACTTGAGCCAACCGCAGAAACTGGAGAAGGACAGATCTGACATGAACACGCCTCGCACAGGTAATAACCGCAAGTTATCGAATACTGAATTTATCTCATTGGAGTTTATCGACTGTCCGTCCTAGCGTGAAGTCTTTACGAACCAGGAAGATGCCCCATGTCGCTATTGCTTACTCCCGAAAACACCCTGCCCGTCGATGGCATCGCCGGTACCTTGATCGGTCGCGCCTGGGTACCAGGCCAGATCGCCGGACCTTCGCCGATCGTCCTGCGCGCCGACGGCGTGTTCGATCTGTCGGAGCGCTTCGCGACCCTGAGTGACTTGCTGGAATCGGACGCTCCTCTGTCGGCAGTGCGCGAGACGCCGGGCACCTTCATTGCCAGCATCGAAGCCCTGCTTGCCAACACCGGACCTGACGCAGACCCGTCCCGACCTTACCTGCTGGCTCCTCTGGACTTGCAGGTGATCAAGGCCGCCGGCGTGACCTTCGCCGCCAGCATGATCGAGCGTGTGATCGAGGAGCAGGCCGGTGGTGACGCCGCCAAAGCCGAAGCCGTGCGGGCCACCGTGCACGGTGTGATCGGTGACAACCTGCGTTCGATCGTTCCTGGCTCAGAGCAGGCCATGCGTCTGAAAGACTTGTTGATCGAACAAGGCATGTGGTCGCAATACCTGGAAGTGGGCATCGGTCCGGACGCGGAAATCTTCACCAAGGCACCGGTTCTGGCCTCTGTTGGCAGCGGCAGCCGGATTGGCATTCATCCGGGTTCGCAGTGGAACAACCCGGAACCGGAAGTGGTGCTGGCGGTGAACAGTCGCGGGCAGATTCACGGTGCGACCCTGGGCAACGACGTCAACCTGCGGGACTTTGAAGGCCGCAGCGCGCTGCTGCTGAGCAAGGCCAAGGACAACAACGCATCCTGCTCGATCGGGCCGTTCATCCGCCTGTTCGACGAACACTTCAGCCTGGACGATGTCCGCGCCTGCGTGGTCGACCTTGAGGTGCAAGGTGAGGACGGTTACCGGATGCACGGATCGAGCTCCATGAGCCAGATCAGCCGTGACCCGCAGGACCTCGCCGGCCAGACCCTCAACGCCAATCACCAATACCCCGATGGTTTCCTGCTGTTTCTCGGTACCCTGTTCGCGCCCACCGAAGATCGCGATCATGTCGGCAGTGGTTTCACCCACAAACTGGGGGACCGGGTCAGCATCAGCAGCCCGTTGCTCGGCAGCCTGCACAATCAGGTGACCCACAGCTGCGAGGCAACGCCATGGACCTTTGGCGTGAGCGCCTTGCTGCGTAACCTGGCGTCCCGAGGACTGCTGCCACGCTGAGCCGGAACAGATTGTCGATTCATCCAATTACAAGAGAGACATGAATCATGAGTGACACCCCTAAACGCCGTCTGCGCAGCGAGCAATGGTTCAACGACCCTGCCCACGCGGACATGACTGCCCTGTATGTCGAACGCTACATGAACTACGGCATGACCCGAGAAGAGCTGCAATCGGGTCGCCCGATCATTGGCATCGCCCAGACCGGCAGCGACTTGACACCTTGCAACCGTCATCATCTGGAACTCGCGCAGCGGGTCAAGGCCGGCATTCGTGATGCCGGTGGCATCCCCATGGAATTCCCCGTCCACCCGATCGCCGAACAGTCACGCCGGCCTACTGCCGCACTGGATCGGAACCTGGCCTATCTGGGACTGGTGGAGATTCTCCACGGTTATCCGCTGGATGGTGTTGTACTCACCACCGGTTGCGACAAGACCACCCCGGCCTGCCTGATGGCCGCCGCCACCACTGACCTGCCGTCCATTGTGCTGTCCGGCGGGCCGATGCTCGACGGTCACCACAAGGGCGAACTGATCGGTTCCGGCACCGTGCTCTGGCATGCGCGCAACCTGATGGCGGCCGGTGAAATCGATTACGAAGGCTTCATGGAAATGACCACCGCGGCATCGCCTTCGGTGGGTCACTGCAACACCATGGGCACCGCACTGTCGATGAACGCACTGGCCGAAGCGCTGGGCATGTCGTTGCCGGGTTGCGCGAGTATTCCGGCGCCCTACCGCGAGCGCGGTCAAATGGCCTACGCCACCGGCAAGCGCATTTGCGAACTGGTGATGCAGGATGTACGCCCGTCACACATCATGACCCGCGAAGCCTTCGAAAACGCCATCGCCGTCGCGTCGGCGCTCGGCGCGTCAAGCAACTGCCCTCCGCACCTGATCGCCATCGCCCGACACATGGGTGTCGAGTTGAGCCTGGATGACTGGCAACGGATTGGCGAAGATGTGCCGCTGCTGGTCAATTGCATGCCGGCCGGCAAATACCTGGGCGAAGGTTTCCATCGCGCGGGCGGCGTGCCATCGGTCATGCATGAACTGCAAAAAGCCGGGCGCCTGCACGAAGATTGCGCCACGGTCAGCGGCAAGACGATCGGCGAAATCGTCAGCAGCAGTCTGACCAGCAACGCTGATGTGATCTATCCCTTCGAGACCCCTCTCAAACATCGCGCGGGCTTCATCGTTCTCAGCGGCAACTTCTTCGATAGCGCAATCATGAAAATGTCGGTGGTCGGCGAGGCGTTCCGCAAGACCTATCTATCCGAGCCAGGCGCAGAAAACAGCTTTGAAGCACGGGCAATTGTGTTCGAAGGACCGGAGGACTATCACGCCCGAATCGACGACCCGGCGCTGGAAATCGACGAGCGTTGCATCCTGGTGATTCGTGGTGCTGGCACCGTGGGCTACCCCGGTAGTGCCGAAGTGGTGAACATGGCGCCACCGGCAGCACTGATCAAACAAGGCATCGACTCTCTGCCGTGCCTGGGCGACGGTCGCCAGAGCGGCACCTCGGCCAGCCCTTCGATCCTCAACATGTCCCCGGAAGCCGCTGTCGGCGGAGGTTTGGCGCTGCTGAAAACCAACGACCGCCTGCGCGTGGACCTCAACGCAAGATCGGTAAACCTGCTGGTCGACGAAGCCGAAATGGCCCGCCGTCGCGCCGAGTGGACGCCTAACATCCCTGCGTCCCAAACGCCTTGGCAAGAGCTGTACCGGCAATTGGTTGGACAGTTATCGACGGGCGGATGCCTGGAGCCGGCCACCCTGCATATGCGGGTCATTGCTCGAAGTGGCGGCGAGCCGCGTCATTCGCACTGACAGCTTTTGCGCAGCCCTGCTATTTCGGCCGGGCAGAATCTGCTGATCGATGGCGGCGCGATTCGCTCAAGTCAGCAGGTCCGCCGCTGCGCATCGCTCTTCGAGCAAACGCACGAACATGGTCAGGCTTTGCGACACCGTGCCCCGGCGCCACACCAGCCAGGTTCGCAAATAGCGAAAGGACTCAGACAACGGCCACACACTCACGGTGGTGCAGCCCGGCATGCTTTCGAGCATGCTGCGCGGCATCAGCGCCAGGCCAGCACCGGAGCTGACACAGGCCAGCATGCCGTGATAGGACTCCATTTCGAAAATCTTGCCGGGTACTGCGGCGTCCTTGGCGAACCAGCTTTCAAAGTGGTGGCGATAAGAGCAATTGGAACGAAAGGCGTAGATGTTTTCGCCGTTCACGTCTTGTGCGCGGTGGATCGGGGCATGGTTGAGCGGCGCGATCAGCACCATCTCTTCCTCGAAGGCCGGCACGCCCTCCAGTGCCGGATGCAGCACCGGCCCGTCGACAAACGCAGCGGCCAATCGGCCCGAGAGCACGCCGTCGATCATGGTTCCGGAAGGACCGGTGGACAAGGCCAGCTCGACTTTGGCGTGCTTCTGGTTATAGGCGGCCAACAGCCCAGGAATACGCACCGCCGCCGTGCTCTCCAGCGAACCGAGGGGAAACGATCCTTGCGGCTCTTCCCCGGCAACCGTCGCGCGGGCCTCCTGGACCAGGTCGAGGATGCGTCGGGCATAGTCGAGAAAACTCCAACCGGCCGGCGACAGCCGCAGGCGGCTTTTCTCGCGGATAAACAGGTCCACGCCCAGATCCTGCTCCAGTTGCTTGATCCGCGTCGTCAGGTTCGACGGCACCCGATGGATATGCTGAGCGGCCACGCTGATGCTGCCGTGCTCGGCGACAGCTTTGAAAATTTCGAGCTGAACCAGATCCAAGTCATTCTCCAAACGTGAACGGTACGATCAGTATTATTCAGTTTCCAGAAAACAAATGCCACCGTAGTCTGAACCCATCCCCACCCCGCAGGACGGTGCCATGACCCATGTTTCCAGCCTCACCCATGCCATTTCGATCAACCCCGCCAACGGCGAGCAGATCGGCCACTACCCTTTTGAATCCGATGCGGCACTGCAATCCGCACTGTCACGCGCTGCGGCCGGGTTTCGTGTCTGGCGCGGCACACCGGTGGCGCAACGCGCGCAACGGCTGATCGCCCTGGCCAACGTCTTGCGCAACAACGCAGAAGCAATGGCAACCATGATCACCCTGGAGATGGGGAAGCCGATCAGTCAGGCCCGTGGCGAAATCGAAAAATGTGCGCAGCTCTGCGAATGGTACGCCGAGCACGGCCCGGCCATGCTCAACGCTGAACCGACACTGGTTGAGGGCGGGAAAGCGCGCATTGAATACCGCCCGCTCGGCCCGATTCTCGCGGTAATGCCGTGGAACTTCCCGATCTGGCAGGTACTACGTGGCGCCGTTCCGGTACTGCTCGCCGGCAACACCTACGTGCTCAAACACGCACCAAACGTGATGGGCAGCGCTTACCTGTTGCTGGATGCCTTCAAGCAAGCCGAATTCCCTGAAGGGGTTTTCGAAGTCATCAACGTCACGCCGGACGGCGTTTCCACGGCGATCAAAGATTCACGCATTGCAGCGGTGACCCTCACCGGCAGCGTGCGAGCCGGCATGGCCATCGGCGCGCAGGCCGGTGCAGCGTTGAAAAAATGTGTATTGGAGCTCGGTGGTTCCGACCCCTTTATCGTGCTCAACGATGCCGACCTCGACGATGCGGTGAAAGCCGCCGTCATTGGCCGCTATCAAAACACCGGGCAAGTCTGCGCAGCGGCCAAACGCCTGATTGTCGAGCAAGGCATCGTCGAGGAGTTCACACGCAAGTTCGTCGAAGCCACGCGCAAACTGGTGGTCGGTGATCCACTCGCCGCCACCACGTACGTCGGCCCGATGGCCCGCTTTGATCTGCGTGATGAACTGGATCAACAAGTGCGCGATACCCTGGAAGAAGGCGCGACATTGTTGCTGGGTGGCAAGAAAGCAGAAGGCCCCGGCAACTTCTACGAGCCAACGGTTTTCGCGGATGTTACCGACCAGATGACCTCGTTCAAGCAGGAACTGTTTGGCCCGGTCGCGTCGATCATCACCGCACGCGATGCCGCCCACGCGCTGGAACTGGCAAATGACAGTGAATTCGGCCTCGCTGCGACTATCTACACCGGCAACGTAGAACGTGCCCAACAGATGGCCGGCGAACTGGAAACCGGTGGTGTGTTCATCAACGGTTACTGCGCCTCCGATCCGCGCGTCACCTTCGGCGGCGTAAAGAAGAGCGGTTTTGGTCGCGAGCTTTCACACTTCGGCGTGCGGGAATTCTGCAACGCGCAGACGGTGTGGCTGGATCGTCACTAAGTGCAGGGATGAAGCCTTGAAAGCTGGCTCCAGGTGAATTTTGTGGAGCCTTCAAGGCATAAAAAAGCTGCCGCTTCATAAGCGGCAGCTGATGACGGGCAGCAACGAGCCCAGCGGACGGGTGCACGTGGCGACGCCGCTGCGCAAGGCCGCCGTGGCAGGCCTTGGCATCGCGCTGCCGGGCCTCTACACCTCGCGATAAAGAATCATGCCCGCGTGGTACAGAATCCCGTCGCGGAAGTCGCCATCAGCCGTGAACCCGGTGTCATCGACGTACTCGATGTGGTCACCTTCCAGCCAATACCGCCCCTGGTAGGCACTCGCCTTCCGGCCCCGGGCTTCATCGTATCGGCCACCCGGCAAGAGCTCATGGCGGATGAGCCCGTCTGCCGTGACCCACATACCGACGTATTTGTCCTGATCAGCGGATTTTTCTACCGTCATGTTCAAGTCCTCGGTTCAGTACGCGCTGGCAGTCGGGCGGACAATCAGCTCACTGACATCCACATCGGCAGGCTGTTCGATGGCGTAAGCGATAGCGCGAGCGACGGCCGTTGCCGGGATGGCGATCTTGCGGAACTCGCGCATCTCGGCACGCCCGCCTTCATCGGAAATGCTCTCGGCCAGCTCGGACTCGGTTACGCCGGGTGAAATCACCGTGACACGAATGTCCCCGCCGACCTCCTGACGCAATCCCTCAGATATGGCGCGCACTGCAAACTTCGTCGCGCAGTAGACCGACGCCGTTGGGCTGACGGTGTAGGCGCCAATCGATGCAATGTTGATGAACTGGCCTGATTTCTGTTTTTGCATCAACGGCAAACCTGCCGCGATACCGTGCAAGACGCCACGAATATTGACGTCGATCATCTGATCCCATTCCGAGACCTTCAGCGCCTCGAGTTTCGACAGCGGCATGACCCCGGCGTTATTGACGAATACGTCGACCCGGCCATGCAGGTTCAATGCAAAATCCACGAATGCTTGTACCTCGGTCAGACGGGTGACATCCAATGCCTGGAAGTGGGCACTTCCCCCGCTGGAATTGATCTGCGCGCAGAGCATTTCGAGGCGCTCCGTACGACGTGCCCCGAGCACGACATGTGCACCGCTACTGGCCAACAGGCGCGCTGTCGCCTCGCCTATTCCGCTGCTCGCGCCCGTAATCAGAACGACTTTTTTCGAGATATTCGACATGACCCTAATCCCTCACTTGAGTGGCTGGTGACGCGAGAGTGGTGTCTCGCTGCCAGTCCAGATTAGGGATAACGGTGGGCAGCCAGTTAGTCAGATCCTTCTGACAACTTGCCTGATCCTGTCGGGATAACGGGCTGCGACTTACCGGTTCAACGACGGCGAGCGTCGAGGCTGAAGCGACCGGCACCGAAGGCCACGACCTGCAACAGGCCACCAGCCATCGCGATGTTCTTGAAGAAGTGGATGAACTGGTTTTGATCGCCCAGTGCGTTATGGAAAGCCAGTGCGGTAAATACGCTGAACACGGCCAGTACAGCGGCAACGGTGCGAGTGCGGTAACCGGCGATCAGTGCCAGGCCACCACCGACTTCGACAATGATCGCCAACGCCAGCGCCAGTTCCGGAAGCGGAAGACCCACGGAGCTGATGTAGCCGACCATCATCGCGGGAGCGGCCAGTTTCGAAAAACCGGAGAGAATGAAGATTGCGCTGAGCAGTACGCGACCGATCAACGAAGCCGAGGCTTGGGTCACGTCGCGGCGGCTCTGTTCAGAGCCGGTGGAATGAGCGATGTTTGCAGAAGTAGTCATGAGGTATTTCCTTCAAAGTTTGTGCGACTCGCCATGAATCGCTGCTGTGAAGAAATTTTGCGTCTTGCCCTCTCCTCTGAATAGCCGACTAATTTAGATCATTAGATTCGAATAAATAGGCAAGTAAATCCCCCCATCAACAGGAAGTTCAATCGTGCAAATCGTTGAGCGAACCTCTGCAACAGGCCTGGAATCGCACATTCGCGGTCAGCGCCTGGCCGCCTCCGAAGATGTTTTTTCCAACGATGTGCTGGTGCAGATCTTTACCCGGGAAAGGATTGAACAGAGCTTTGTCGTTCCCGCCGTGGCTGAACCGCTGATTGTCTGGGTGCTGTGCGGGAGCGCCACCATTGAAGAACGGGAGCCCGGCAAAGAGTGGCTGGCGAGTGAGGTGAAAAAGGGTGATTTTTTCCTGACCACCAGTGCTGTGCCCTACGAAATGCGCTGGCACGTGAACAGTGCGGAGCCCTTCGTGGTGATGCACATTTACCTCGGTCTGCCATTGCTTGAACGTGCAATCCAGGAAACCCACAAAGAGGTCACCGGTGCGATTTGCCTGCGGGAAATATCCGGCGGTCGAGATGAAGCGCTGTCAGTGCTGTTCGAACAATTCAGAGTTGAACTGACTACCCAGGGAGAATCCAGCCCACTGCTGATGCAAGGCATCGCCCAGTGCATCGCCGTGCATCTGGCGCGCCGGTACCTTGATACGCAAGCGGACAACATCGTGCAGCGCAACGCCCTGCCGGCCTTCAAGCTCAAGCGTGTGCTGAACGCGATGGAGAGGTCATTGAGTGAGGCGTTTTGTCTGGGTGACCTGGCCGACGAAGCCGGCATGAGCGAGTACCACTTCAGCCGCCTGTTCAAACGCGCCACGGGGCTTTCACCCTCGCGCTACTTCATCAGGTTGAGAATGACCAAAGCCAGGCAACTGCTGATTGAAACCGACATGAGCATCATCGATGCCGGACTGGAAGTCGGGTACAGCAGCGCCAGCCATTTCTCTCAAGCGTTCAAACGGGAAGTCGGCGTCCTGCCCAGTCACTACCGCAAATGAAAAACGCGGCACGGCGTGCACCGTGCCGCAGGTACAACCGACCCATCAACTGCCCACGGGAATGCTCATGCCGCCATCGGCCATGACCACCGAGCCGACAATGAAACTGGCGCGCTCGGAGGCCAGGAATGCCACGATTTCGGCGATCTCCCCGGGCGAGGCGGCACGGCCAATGGGGGCGGATTTCCCGTGCTCTTGCAGGAAACCCGGGCCGTCTTCCATGAAGTGATTGAGCAGATTGGTGACCACGTCACCCACGCCAATCGCATTGACCCGGATTCCGTGTTCTATCGCCTCCAGCGCCTGGGTCCGGGTCAGCTGCGCCAGTGCCCCTTTCGACGCGGTGTAGGCCGCGATACCGGGGAAGGCAAAGTAAGAGGCATAGGAGGCAATATTGACGATAGCGCCTGACTTTTTCTTCATCATTTCTTTCGCCGCTTCGCGGGAATGGAGAAATGCACCCGTCACGTTTGTCTCCATCTGCCAGCTCCAGTCCTCGCGGGTCATCTCGACCAGAGGCTTGTAGATGATCCGTCCCGCATTATTGACCAGCACATCGAGCTTGCCGAAGTGTTGAACGGCCAGTGCTACAGCCTGTTCAGCCGAGCCATCGACCGTGATATCCGCCACCAAAGGCACCAGCCCCGGGCGCTCAAGTGCATTCACTTCGGGGTTGATGTCTTCGGCTATGATCCTGGCGCCACGGGCATGAAACAGCTCGGCGATGGCACGGCCGATACCGCTGGCGGCGCCCGTCACAATCACGACTTTGCCGGCGATCTCGTTGGGGGTAGGAATGAAATCAGTCATCTTGTTTCTCCTGTTAAGAGCGCAGCTGAATAATTCCAGCCGCTGCGCATACGCCTGAACGTATGGGGGTGTCGCAATCGACGACTCAACTGTCGCCGATTGCGACCCGCCACTCTTTAGGAGCCTTGCTCACCCTGTCGGGGCTTTGCGCTTATCTGTCTGGCGTTTCAGTTTCCCTGAGGGTCGGGTTGAAAGCGCAAGCCGGGCAGGCGATCCATGCTGATGAAACGGTTAGCAATACCGGGATAATATTGACCATTACGTTCGAGGAAACACGCATGATTTCTGATCCCGGAACACCGACACTGGACCAACTGCGCGTGTTCCTGACGGTCGTTGAAGTTGGCAGTTTTGCAGCGGCTGCCAGAAAGCTGCATCGAGCCACTTCGGTCATCAGCTACTCGATTGCCAACCTGGAAATGCAGCTCGGCGTGTCGCTGTTTGACCGTCAGACCACACGCAAGCCGCAGCTCACCGACGCCGGCCGCACCGTCCTGGCCGAAGCCCGGACCATCGCCAATGGCATTCATGGTTTACGCGCCAAAGTGAAAGGGCTGCTTCAGGGGCTTGAAGCCGAAGTCCACGTGGTGCTCGATGTGATGCTTCCCCCGGAGCGCGTGGTCGACGCACTCAAATCCTTTCGCGAAGAATTTCCTACGGTTGCCCTGCACTTGCATATGGAAGCGCTCGGCGCCGTCACGGAACTGGTGATCAACCGTGGTGCAATCGTCGGCGTCAGTGGGCCGATGAACGAAGGCATCGACGGTATCGAAAGAATTGGCGTCGGCAGCGTGGAGTTGATTCCGGTGGCAGCCCCGAATCATCCACTGGCTTCAAGCGACTCGAATGTGCCCGGTGCCGGGCGAGAGTTCACGCAACTGGTGCTGTCCGATCGCTCGCTTCTGACCAAAGGCAAGGATTTCGCCGTGCTCAGTAACCGCACCTGGCGCCTGGCGGACCTGGGTGCCAAGCACATGCTGCTGCGTGAAGGCATCGGTTGGGGGAACATGCCGTTGCCGATGGTCCAGGAAGATCTGGAGAGCGGCCGGCTCGTGCAATTGAACATACCGGAATACAAAAGCGGCCAATATACCTTCGACGTCATCTACCGTACGGATCTGCCACCGGGCCCTGCGGCAAGGTGGTTGATCGACCGGTTCGTACAACAAGGCTCGGTGCTGGATAGCGCCGCTTGAGGACGATTTCGCCCTGCCTGCATCAGCTCTCGAACGGGTGCTGGCAGGGCTGCGTGAATCCATTTCCCATGACGACTACTTGCTCGCTGCGGCAAGCGCCATCTTCGACGGCCTGCTCGACGAATTTGTGAAAGAGGAACAACCCGATGAGTAAGGTTTCCACATTGGACGTTGACGAGAATCTGTCGAGGCCTCAGCCGGTCAGTTTGCGTGAGGCGTTCTGGTTCTGGCTAAAGCTCGGCTTCATCAGTTTCGGCGGGCCGGCAGGACAGATCTCGATCATGCACCAGGAGTTGGTAGAACGGCGGCGCTGGATTTCGGAGCGCAGATTTTTGCATGCCCTCAACTACTGCATGTTGCTGCCCGGGCCTGAGGCTCAGCAGTTGGCGACCTACATTGGCTGGCTGATGCATCGGACATGGGGAGGAGTGATTGCAGGCGCACTGTTTGTGTTGCCCTCGCTGTTCATCCTGATTGCGTTGTCGTGGATGTACATCGCGTTCGGCGAAATGCCCGTGGTGGCCGGGCTCTTCTATGGGATAAAGCCCGCCGTGACGGCCATCGTGGTGCAAGCGGCACACAGGATCGGCTCTCGGGCACTGAAGAACAATTGGCTGTGGGCGATAGCGGCGGCGTCATTTACCGCGATCTTCGCATTCAACGTTCCATTCCCGCTGATCGTGCTGAGCGCCGCTTTGATCGGCTATGTCGGAGGGCGCCTGGCGCCCGAGAAGTTCAGGACCGGGGGCCATGGTTCCGCCAAAAAATCCTTCGGGCCAGCCTTGATCGATGACGACACCCCCACCCCTGAGCATGCCCGTTTTAACTGGCTGAAACTGGCGTCGCTCGCACTTATCGGCGCCACGCTCTGGGCATTGCCGATGGGCATCTTGACCCTCCTCTTCGGCTGGGAAGGCACCTTGACTCAAATGAGCTGGTTCTTTACCAAAGCCGCGTTGCTGACCTTTGGCGGTGCGTATGCCGTGCTTCCGTATGTCTACCAGGGCGCGGTCGGACACTATGGCTGGCTGACCCCGACACAAATGATCGACGGGCTGGCCCTGGGGGAAACCACACCGGGGCCGCTGATCATGGTCGTGGCCTTCGTCGGCTTTGTCGGCGCCTATGTCTCGCAAGTGTTCGGAGCCGATCAGGTGTTTCTGGCCGGGGCCGTGGCGGCCTCGCTGGTGACCTGGTTCACCTTCCTGCCCTCGTTCCTGTTCATCCTCGCGGGTGGCCCGCTGGTGGAGTCGACCCACAACGAACTCAAGTTCACGGCACCGCTTACCGCCATAACAGCCGCCGTGGTTGGAGTGATCCTCAATCTGGCGTGCTTCTTCGGCTATCACGTGCTTTGGCCAACAGGCTTCAGCGGCAACCTGGACTGGCCCTCCGCGCTGATCGCGATTGCGGCGGCGGTTGCCTTGTTCCGCTTCAAGCGGGGCGTCATTCAGGTGCTGATGGCCTGCGCGCTCGTCGGTTTGACCGTGCATCTGTTGCGTTAGCCTGGTGCAAGGAATGCGAGGGTGAATCGCATAAATGGCCTTCACCCACGCCCTGAACAGACTAAACCCGAAATTGCTGCATCAGCCCCTGCTGATGGTTGGCCAGGCGGTTCAGCGCCTGGCTCACCTGGGCCGATTCCTCGGCCTGCCCCGAAAGGGACTCGGTGACATCACGGATGGTCGCCACGTTGGTATTGATCTCTTCGGCCACGGCGCTCTGCTCCTCGGCGGCGCTGGCAATCTGCAGGTTCATGTCGGAGATGACCGATACCGACTCGCCGATTCGACGCAAGGCGGCGACCGCCTGTTCAACGTGGACGACGCTGCCCTGTGCTTGCTGGTAGCTGCTGTTCATTGAACTGGCGACCTCGCGGGTCCCCTTCTGCAAACCTTCGATGACCTGACGGATTTCCTCCACCGAGTCCTGGGTCCGCTTGGCCAGGTTGCGCACCTCGTCGGCAACCACCGCAAAGCCACGTCCGGCTTCACCGGCACGCGCAGCTTCGATGGCGGCATTGAGGGCGAGCAAGTTGGTCTGCTCGGCGATGCTGCGGATCACCTCCAGCACCAACCCAATCTGTTCACTGTTGGCCGCCAGGCCTTCGACCTGCGCCATGGCACTGCTCATGTCGCGAGCCAGAGCATCGATGGCGCTGGTGGTGTGGCCAATGATGCCGAGGCCTTCGCGGGTGGCGAGGTCGGCACCACGCGCCGCTTCAGCGGCCTGCGCCGCGCTGCGGGCGACATCCTGGGCGGTGGCGCTCATCTCGTTGGAGGCCGTGGCCACCTGGTCCACTTCGCGATATTGCTGCTGCATGCCGGAGCTGGTCTGGCTGGCGATCGCCGCGGACTGATCAGCGGTGCTGCGGGCGTCCTGCACCGAACGCTTCACGTCGGCAATCACCGGTTGCAGCTTGTCGAGGAAGCGGTTGAACCAGCCGGCCAGTTCGCCCAGCTCGTCCTTGCGCGAGTAGTCGAGGCGACGGGTCAGGTCGCCTTCACCGCTGGCGATGTCCTTGAGCATGCTGGCGACCCCAAGGATCGGTCGGGTCACGCCGCGCGCGGTCAGCCACACCAGGAGCAGACCGGCGATGGCGGCGGCTATCCCGAGCAGCAGCTCCAGCCAGGTTCCCTGGGTGTTGCGCACGTCCAGATCGTTCTGCAAGGCCATGGCCGGCGCCAGCAGGGTCGTCATGGGCACGTCCAGCAACACGGCCCAGGGCTTGGCATCTGGAATGGGTTGCAGCGGTGCCAGCACCTGCAAATGGTCGTTCGTCTGCTGCTCATGCCCCTGCCCTTGGCGTTGCAAGTCCAGCAGCTCGGCCGCTTCGCCCGGGTAGGCCTTGGACAGGCTCTGGCCGAGCAGGCCGGCGTCCACACTGTGACCGGCCAGCAAGCCGGCCGGGCTGAGGATACTGATGGCGCCCTGCCCCTGATAAAGGCCCTGACTGCCCGCCGTCGCCAACTGCTGGAGATTGCTCAGGCTGATGTCCATGCCGACCACCGCGATCATGCGACCGTTCTCGATGACCGGAAAGGTCAAGGTGGTGATCAGCGTCTTCTGCCCCGAAGCGTCATCGAAGTAGGGATTCAACAAGCAGGGCTTAAGGCTTTGCTTGGGGCAGTTGAACCAGGTATTGAAAGGGCTGCCGTCGAGCATGGGCGTGGCGTCGCTGATCATGTCTTCGGTCACTGCCAGGGTGTTCAGGCTTGCACCGCGCTGTGCCCAGTAAGTGGCGAAACGGCCTTGTTCGTTACTGCCCGTTTCGGCACGGCCGGCAAAGGCGGAATCGTCGCCGCCCAGCGTATCCGGTTCGAACACGAGGTAGAGGCTGAGCAGTTGCGGGTTGGCCTGCAACGCCTCTTTGATCTGCTGGTTGAGCGAATCACGCAGGGCCTGACCGTCCAGATTCAGTTTCTGCGCCTGGCGACGCTGGCGCATTACTTCGCGAGATAAGTTCAGGCCATCCTGGTAGGCCGACATGAAGTAACGCTGGATGGTCAACGCCTGAACCTTGCCCTCCCCTTGCATGCGTTCGCGGGCCGACGCTTCGAGCATCTGCGCACTGCTCGCCTTGACCAGCGTGGTCCCGGCCCCCATGCGGTAGAGCGAGATGCCGATGAGCATGGCAACGATAGCCACCAGACAGAAGCCGGTCAGCAAGGTGATCTTCCATTGGATGGAAAGTCGGTCAAGAGGCATTGAAGCAGTCCTTGTGCGGAGATACTGGTTGAGGTCCGACGATGCGCGCATTGACGACGGAACCCGACGGCAACGTGGATCGGGTCAGCTCAGCAAGCAGTACTGGCCCCCTGACATCAATCACCAGCACTTTTCACGCCAAAGACATAAAATCCTTAAATTACAATTACTTAATAAGAAAATTGGAACCTCCTCGCCGCAGACAGAGGGCCCCTGTGTAAAATTTTGCGACAGACTATCTCTACTTGAATCACTACCTGACCGACCTCCACATGCGCGGCTTGCGAGACAAGGCGGCAACGGACATGGCAGCGAGAGCCAGAGCTGGCCCCCGCTGCTTGCAGTCAATGTCAGCGCTTGAGTTTGCGCTTGTTGCGGTATTGGTCGATGACCACCGCGACCACGATGATCAAGCCCTTGATGATGTCCTGGATGTAGGCATCGACCCCGACGAAAGTGAACCCGCTGGCCATCACCCCAAGGATCAGTGCGCCGATGACCGTGCCGGTGATGCGCCCCACCCCGCCCGCCAGGCTGGTGCCGCCGATGACCGCTGCGGCAATCGCATCCAGCTCATAGGACATGCCCATCCCGGCCTGCCCGGTGGCGGCACGGGCCGAAGCCACCACGCCCGCCAGCCCCGCCAGCAACCCGGCGATGCTGTAGACGATGACCAGATGGCGTTTGACGTTAATACCCGACGTGCGCGCCGCCTGCATGTTGCCGCCGATGGCGTAGGTGTATTTGCCGTACTTGGTGTAGCGCAGCGCGATGTGGAAGATCACCGCCACCACCAGGAAAATGATCACCGGCATCGCACCGTGACCGATCGCCGTGTAGGAATCCGACAGCATGCTCACTGGCTGGCCTTCGGTGTAGTAACGCGCCAGGCCACGGGCCGAGACCATCATGCCCAGGGTAGCAATGAACGGAGGAATCCCGGTGATGGCAATGATGCTGCCGTTGATTGCCCCCGCCAGCAGCCCGACGCCGAGCCCGACAATCACTGGAATCCACACCGGCAAGTCGGTCAGCGACGGGAAGACCGCCCGAGTGAAATCCGAGGTCTGCGCCAGGCTGGCAGCGATCATCGCCGACAAGGCCAGCACCGAGCCCGACGACAGGTCGATGCCGGTGGTGATGATCACCTGGGTCACGCCAATCGCCAGCAGGCCGATGATCGACACTTGCAGGATCATCAACACCAACCGCTGGGAGTTCATCAGGAAGCTCTGGTCGCGCACGATCCAGCCGAACATTTCAAACACCAGGCCGATCCCGATCAGCACCAGGAAGATGCTCAGCTCGGTCGGAAAGCGCCGGCGACTCTTGGCCGGTGCCGCTGCCGGTTTGTTTTCCAGTATCGCGTTCATAGCCACTCACCTTTCTATTGCGTCATCGACGGCGGCCGTAGCCACCACCCGCATCATTAATGAACCGAGGACATGCCCGAGGCCAGTTGCATCACTCGTTCCTGAGTCGCTTCGCTGCGGTCGAGGGTGCCCATCAGTTCGCCCTCGTGCATGACCATCACCCGGTCGCTCATGCCGAGCACTTCCGGCAGTTCCGAGGAAATCATGATCACCGCCATGCCTTCGCCGGCGAGGTAGGAGATGAGTCGGTAAATCTCGGCCTTGGCGCCGACATCGATACCGCGGGTCGGCTCGTCGAGAATCAGGATTCGCGGGTTGGTCATCAGCCAGCGCGCCAACAAGGCCTTCTGCTGATTGCCGCCGGACAAAGTGTCGATGCACTGCTCCAGTGAAGGGGTTTTCACCCGCAGCTTCTTGCACATGTCTTCGCACAACACCCGCAAGGCTTTCTGCTGAATGAAGCCGTGGCCGGCGTAGTGCGGCAGCACCGCCATTTCCATGTTCTCCAGTACCGAAAGGCATGGGAACAGGCCGCTGAGCTTGCGATCCTCGGTCAACAGTGCGAAACCCTTCTCGATCGCCATGTGCGGATCGCTGATGCGCACCACTTCGCCATCGAGGCGAATCTCGCCACTATCGCTCGGGGTAATGCCGAAAATCGCTTCGGCCACGTTGGTCCGTCCGGAGCCCATCAACCCGGCAATGCCAAGGATCTCCCCGGCATGCAGGTCGAAAGAGACGCCTTTGAAGATGCCATCCAGCTTGAGGTCGCGCACCGACAGCAACAGATCGCCAATCGGCTCGTCGCGCACCGGAAACAACTGGCTCAACTCACGACCGACCATCATCGAAATCAGGCTGTCGCTGTCCATGCTGTCGGCCCGCTGCAGGCCTATGTAGGCGCCATCGCGGAACACCGCCACTTCATCGGCGATAGCGAACACTTCGTTCATTTTGTGGGTGATATAGATGATGCCTTTGCCCTGGCTTTTCAGGTCGGCAATGATCGAAAACAGGTGAGCGACCTCCTTGTCGGTGATGGCCGAAGTCGGTTCGTCCATGATCAGGATATCGGAGTCATAGGACACGGCTTTGGCGATCTCGACCATCTGCCGCTCGGCGATGCTCAGGTTGCCGACCAGCTCTTCGGGGTCGAGGTTGATCCGCAGGCGCTCCAGCAATTTCGCCGTGCAGCGGTGCATTTCCCGGTGGTCGATCATGTGGAAGCCGTTGAGCTGCTCACGGCCAATCCAGATGTTTTCGGCGATGCTCATGTGCGGCATCAGGTTGAGTTCCTGGTGGATCATTGCGATCCCGGCCTGAAGCGCCGCCAGCGGCGTTTCAAAAACCACCGGCTTGCCCCGCAGGCGCAGTTCGCCGGCGTCTGGCTGGTAGATGCCGGCGATGATTTTCATCAGGGTGGACTTGCCGGCGCCATTTTCGCCCATGAGCGCCAGCACGGAACCGGGGCGCACCCGCAGCTGCACATCGGACAACGCCACTACACCGGGAAAACCCTTGCTGACGTTGACGATCTCCAGCAGGTACGGCTCATCGACAGGTGTTGCAGTGGGCTGGGCACCTTTCAAAGGGGTGCTCGAAGCAGTCGCTGAAGCGAACATGATCAGGTACTCCATCAGCAAGGTCGCGCTCGCCACCTTGCGTACTTATTGTTGTTATTGAACGGACGGACTATTTGAACTGGTCAACGTTTTGCGGTGTGATCAGGCGGAACGGCACCCAGACAGCCGACTCGACCGGCTCGTTTTTCGCCATTTTCACTGCAGTATCGATGGAACCGTCGGCCTGCCCCTTGGCGTCCTGAAACACCGAAGCCGCCAGCGAGCCTTTCTTCACGGCATTCAAACCGTCCGGCGTACCATCGACACCCGCAATCAACACACTGCCTTTTTCGACGCCCGCCTGTTGCAGGGCCATCGCGGCGCCAATGGCCATTTCGTCGTTGTTGGAGACGATCGCGTCAAACTTGCGGCCCTGGGTCAGCCAGTCGTTGACCAGGGTCATGCCTTTATCCCGCAGCCAGATACCGCTCTGCTCTTGCTCGATTTTGATGTTCGGGTATTTGGCCAGTACTTCCTTGACGCCCTTGGTGCGATTGGTGGTGGAGTTGTTCGCGAGGTCACCCAGCAAAATCACAATATCGCCCTTGCCGCCCATCTTGTCGGCCAGGTACTGCATTTGCATTTCACCGGCCTCCAGGTCGTTGGAAGCGACAGTCACCACACCTTTGGGCAGGTTCAGGTCATCGGGGCGGCGGTTGACGTAGACCAGCGGAATACCGGCCTTCACGGCGGCTTCAGTGATTTTTTTGGTTGCGGCCGTATCCACCGGGTTGACCACGATGGCATCGACTTTCTGGCTGATAAAGCTTTCGACCTGGCTCAGTTGCTTGACCACGTCGCTGCGGGCATCTTCGAATTGCAGCTGGACGCCGTCAGGGTATGACTTGGCTTTCTTGTCCATGGATTCACGCAGGTAGGTCAGCCAGGTGTCATCGAACTGGGACATGCTGACGCCGATCTTCACATCGGCCAGCACAGCGCCGCTGGCGACCATCAGGGACAGGGCAAGTGAGGCAAAACGGATCTTGGTCTTCATGAAAAGTCTTTCTCCACATTCTTGTTGGTTTTATGGATGAGGCGTGACGATTTCAGTAAGCGGACAAGCAGGAAAAGTGTTGAAACATAACGCGAGGCAGCTCGCTGGAAATGACTTTATTGGAAAATATTTTCTATATCAACCAATTTTAGAATTTTATTCTAATTTTATTCCATGGCTTTCGAACGGGCTCAACTCCACCGCTTGATGGCGCTTGAAACTCAGCCGCGCGGCGTCTAGCACACGGGTGGTCGCCAGTGCATCACGGGCGTCCACAGGCAGTGGGCCACCGCTCTGCAACGCGGTTTGTAGCTGTAAATAGAACTGATTCCAACAGCCCCGCTCGGAGGGAACCCGTTCGCGCTCTTCGCCCTGCTCGAACCAGCCCCAGCGTCGGTGCTCCTCCACGCCCCAGCGTTCGCCTTCGGTTTTAGGCGAGAGCCCGGCAAGCGCCGACGCCTCCTGCCCGTCCAGACCATCGACGCTGTAACAGCCTTGTGTGCCGGTCACCCGAAAGCGCGGGCCGGGGGTGTTTTGCAGGCAACTGCCACCCAGGTGCGAGGTCACACCGCTGGCGTGAGTCAGGGACATAAAAAAGCCGTTATCGAACGTCTGGCCTTTCTCCAGGTAATCCAGTTCGGCATAGACCCGTGTCACCGGACCGAACAGCAACAACGCCTGATCCACCAGATGGCTGCCCAGATCCCGCAGGAAGCCGCCGCCACTGCCGTTGTTCACCGACTGCGGCGAGTAGCGCTCGATCCGCGACTCAAAACGGGTGACCTGGCCCAGCGCGCCGGACTCGATGAGTTTGCGTACGGTGAGGAAATCCGAATCCCAGCGCCGATTCTGATAGACGCTGAGCCGCACACCCTGGCGCTCGGCCATGGTAATCAGGGTTTGTGCCTGTTGCGCATCGGCAGCGAACGGCTTGTCGCTGACCACTGCCACGCCGTACTCAATGCCGTCGAGCACCAGTGCCGGGCGGCCCTTGAGTGGTGTCGACACCACCAACACATCGATTCCGGCTTCCACCAATTGGCCGATGCTGTCGAAGGCTGGCACGCCGGGATGCTCCGCGGCCAGCAATTGTCGGCGCTCGGGGGAGCGGGTAACCACGCCCACGAAGGTCGCCGCTGGCAAACTGCTGATCAGCGGAGCATGGAAAAACCGGCCGCCATGGCCGTAACCGACAAGTCCGATGCGCATACACGTATTTCCCCTGAAAGAACGTGGACCCTGTGGGAGCGGGCTTGCTCGCGAAGGCGGTGTGTCAGGCACCATCTTTGTCGACTGAAGGACCGCTTTCGCGAGCAGGCTCGCTCCCACAGGGGATAATTGTTAGCCGTAGAAGCGGGGGCGATCAGGGAGTGCGACGTTGACGATCGCCCCGCTGTTTTGCGCTTCGATGCACGCATCAGCGGCGACAGCGGCAGCAAAGCCATCCCACGCCGAAGGCCCACCCACCTGCCCGGCCCTTACACCATCAATGAACGCCTGCAACTCGACGTCGTACGCCGCGATGAAGCGATCCTTCCAGTCCATCAGAATCGCGTTGGACAACTTCGCCCCGCTGCGCAATTGAACCTGGGACGGCTCCGGCAGTTTGGCGATGCCGGTCTCCCCCACCACTTCGCACTGGATGTCATAGCCGTACTGGCAATTGACGAAAACTTCCACGTCGATGCGTGTGCCCTTGGCGGTTTCCAGCAGAACGATCTGCGGGTCTTTCAAATGCGCGAGGGCCTTGCTGCTCTTGCGCGGGAACACTACCTGCACCGAAACGTAATCGTCGTCGAGCAACCAGCGCAGCACGTCCAGCTCATGGATCAGCGTGTCGGTGATCGCCATGTCGGTCTTGTAGTTCTCGCCCACCGTGGGGTTACGGTGAGCGCAATGCAACATCAACGGTTCGCCGATCTGGCCACTGTCGATCACTGATTTCAACGCGCGATACCCTTCATCGTACGGACGCATGAAACCGACCTGCACCAGCCGCTTGCCATGGGCCACTTCGGCCTCGACGATCTTGCGGCAGCCTTCGGCGGTGACCGCCAGCGGTTTCTCGCAGAACACCGGTTTGCCCGCGGCAATCGCTGCCAATACGAACTCTTCGTGGCTCGGCCCCCAGGAGGTGACGAGGATCGCTTCGACTTCCGGCGCCTTGATCAGCGCATGACCGTCGGGATAGACCTCGGCAGTCAGCTTCAGATCGGAAACGACCTTGGCCGCTTGCTGCAAATTGATGTCGGTGACCGCGACCACCTGACTGTTGAGCAAGGTCTGGCTGCAACGACGGATGTGGTCCTGGCCGATGGCCCCGGTGCCGATGACGCCAAGCTTCAAAGACATATAAACACTCCTGTTTGTTCGTTTCAGGGCAATCAGTACTGACGGACCTTGGCCAGTCGTTCGTTCAGGGTCTTGGCCACCGCATCGGTGCGGGCGCTGGTGGAGACTTGCGCCACGCCGACCCGCCACCAGGACAGGTAGCCGTGAATCATGGTTTTGGGCAGGACCTTGATATCGATCAGGGTCGACACGGTCTGCAAGCGCGCATCCGCCAACGCGGCGTGCAACTCTTCAACGGTGTTCACTTTGTAGGTCTTGCAGCCATAGGCCGCCGCGCTCATGGCGAAATCCACCGGCACAAAACCGCCGTCGAGCTTGCCGGTTTGCGGGTTGCGGTAACGGAACTCGGTAGCGAAGCTGTCCATGCCGTTGCCCATCTGCAGGTTGTTGATGCAGCCGAAGGTCATGTTGTCGAGCAGCACCACGTTGATCTTGCGCCGCTCCTGAATCGAGGTCGCCAGTTCCGAGTGCAGCATCATGTAGGAGCCATCGCCCACCAGCGCATAGACCTCGCGCTCAGGCTCGGCGAGTTTCACCCCCAATGCGGCATTGATCTCATAGCCCATGCACGAATATCCGTACTCGACGTGATAGGTGTTCACGCCTTTGCTGCGCCAGCTGCGCTGCAAGTCACCCGGCAGGCTGCCGGCGGCGGCAACGATCACCGCGTCATCCGCGAGGGCTTCATTGAGCACGCCGAGTACGCGACTCTGGGTCAGGCACGAGCCGGTCAACTCGATGAATTCGCGCAACACTGCCGGGTCCAGGTGATCGTTGATTTCCGGGGTGAAGTCCTGGGTCTGGTATTCGATCTGATAAAGGCGATCGACTTCCTCATCCAGCTGCGCCCTGGCCTGACGGGGTTGATCACCCCAACCGGAGCGGTAGTCGCCCAGCGCTTCGGCCAGCGCCTGCAAACCGCTCCGGGCGTCCGCCAGCAATTGCACGCCGTCGAGTTTCAGAGCATCGCACGGGCTGATATTGAGGTTGAGGAATTGCACTTCAGGGTGCTGGAACAAGGATTTCGACGCGGTAGTGAAGTCGCTGTAACGAGTGCCGATACCGATGATCAGATCTGCATCCCTGGCCAGCAGGTTCGCAGCCAAACAGCCGGTCTCACCGATGCCGCCGACGTTCAGGGCATGGCTGGAGACCACCGCGCTTTTGCCGGCCTGGGTTTCGGCAAAGGGAATGTCGAAGCGCTCGGCAAAGGCCTGTAACGCCGCGTTGGCGCCAGAGTATTTAACTCCGCCGCCGCAGATGATCAGCGGTTT
Organism: Pseudomonas sp. BF-R-01; assembly: GCF_019946615.1. NCBI lineage: Bacteria > Pseudomonadati > Pseudomonadota > Gammaproteobacteria > Pseudomonadales > Pseudomonadaceae > Pseudomonas > Pseudomonas sp. BF-R-01. Next base: position 38,243 of record NZ_JAGYFX010000013.1, on the reverse strand, counting down.
GCGCTTGCCTTTGAACAACGCCACGGCATCGTCGAGCATCGCTTCGGTCGCCGGACGGCGCTCGATGCGGTGCACGCGTTTTTGCAGGAAGTAATCGGGGTAGTCGTAAGCCTCGGCTTGCACGTCTTGCGGCAAGGCCAGGGTTACGGCACCGGTTTCGGCGGGATCGGTGAGCACGCGCATGGCGTGAATTGCGGCGGTCATCAGTTGCTCGGGACGGTTGATGCGATCCCAGTATTTGCTCACGGCCTTGAACGCGTCGTTGGTGCTGATGCTCAGGTCGTGGAACTGCTCGATCTGTTGCAGCACCGGGTCTGGCTGGCGGCAGGCGTAGACATCACCCGGCAACAACAGCAATGGGATGCGGTTGGCTGTCGCGGTGGCGGCAGCGGTCAGCATGTTCGCCGCGCCTGGCCCCACCGACGAAGTACAGGCGTAGATCTTGCGTCGCAGATGCTGCTTGGCGAACCCGATGGCGGCGTGGGCCATACCTTGTTCGTTGCGGCCCTGATGGACGATCAGGTCGCCGCTGTCCTGCTCCAGGGCTTGCCCCAGACCTAGCACGTTGCCGTGGCCGAAGATGGTAAATATCCCGGCGACGAATTTGCTCTGAACCCCATCGACCTCGATGTACTGGTTATCGAGGAATTTCACCAGGGCCTGGGCCATGGTCAGTCTTGTAGTGGTCATATCTGATCCTTCAATACACGAAGAAACCCTTGTGGGAGCGAGCCTGCTCGCGAAAGCGTTGTGTCAGGCGACATCAATATTGATTGTGCCGCCGCTTCGCGAGCAGGCTCGCTCCCACATTTGAACCGCGTTGGCCTCAGCCCAGGGATTTTTGCAGGTGATCCATGCTCGCGCCGATCGCCTGCTCGATATCCACCAGCCCATGCACGCTGTCGGCAAACGGTTCGAACGACAGGTAGCCGCTGTAGCCGCTGCCGAGCAAGGTCTCGATCTGCACCGCGTTGCCGAGAATGTCGCCCTCGCCCACCAGCACCCGATGGCCATCGCGGATGGTCGCCAACGGCGCTTCGGTATCCTCGACGCCGGAGATGTGCACCAGCCCGGTCAACTCAGGGAAAAACTCCTGTTCACCGGCCAGGTGATGATGAAAGGTGTCGTGCACCAGACGGAACACATCCAGCCCGCCGATGGCCTTGATCGCATCGACCGCCGTGCGTTTGCGCCGCAACGAACATTCTTCGAAGCCCAGCGGTTCGATGAAACCGAGGATGCCGTGATCGCGCAGGATCGGCGCCAGCTGACTCAACGCCGTGCGCAGGCCCGAAGCGCGTTCGGCCTCGCTGCGCGGATCGGCCCGGTCGTTCAACGGGCACATGACCAACCCCTGCGCGCCACAATCACGTGCGTAAGCGGCGAGTTTCAACGCCTGCGCACGGCGCTCGTCATTCCACACATCAAACGGATACAACGCGTTGATCGACAGCACGGTGACGCCTTTGGCCGCACACAACTCCCGGACGTGCCCGGGCGCGGTCCCGTCCTCGATCTCGATGCCCTTGAGGTCGTTGCGAATCTCAATGGCGTCGGCCTTGAGGGTCACCGCCAACTCGATGAACGCAGGCAGGGACAAGCGTGGGGCGACCATACGGTTCAAGGCGAAACGCAGCGGCTTGCTCATTATTGTTGTTCTCCGCACAGGTGAATTATTTAGCCGTCGGCATGCTGAATTCCGGGCCCTTGGCGATGCTGTCGGGCCAGCGCTGCATCACGCTTTTATAGCGGCTGTAGAAGCGGATGCCTTCCTCGCCGTAGGCATGGTGGTCGCCGAACAGCGAGCGCTTCCAGCCGCCGAACGAATGCCAGGCCATGGGTACCGGAATCGGCACGTTGATGCCGACCATGCCAACCTTGATGCTGCGCGCAAAGGCACGGGCAATCCCGCCGTCGCTGGTAAAACACGACACGCCGTTGCCGAACTCATGGGCGTTGATCAGGGCCACGGCACTGGCGAAATCCGGCACGCGAACGATGCCCAGCACCGGCCCGAAAATTTCCTGCTGGTAGATGCTCATCCCGGTCGTGACGTTGTCGAACAGCGTCGCGCCGACGAAGAAGCCATTCTCGGCACCCGGCACCTTGAAGTTGCGCCCGTCAACGATCAGATGCGCGCCCTGGGCCACGCCCTGATCGATGAAGCCTTCAACCTTGGCCTTGTGTTCGGCGGTCACCAATGGCCCCATGTCGGTGTCACCCTGCAGGCCATTGCCGACTTTCAACTGATCGATACGCGGCAACAATTTGGCAATCAGTCGGTCACCGACATCACCGACTGCCACGGCAATCGAAATCGCCATGCAGCGCTCACCGGCCGAACCATAAGCGGCGCCGATCAGGGCATCCGCCGCTTGATCCAGATCCGCATCGGGCATGACGATCATGTGGTTCTTCGCCCCGCCCAGCGCCTGTACTCGCTTGCCACGCGAGGTCGCCTGCTGGTGGATGTACTCGGCGATCGGCGTTGAACCGACAAACGAAATCGCTTCGATGTCCGGGTGTTGCAGCAAGGCGTCGACCGCCGTCTTGTCCCCCTGGACCACGTTGAACACACCGTCCGGCAAGCCGGCTTCGGTCAGCAGGCGAGCCATCAGCAAACTGGCGGACGGATCGCGCTCGGACGGCTTGAGGATGAAGCAGTTACCGGTGACCAGCGCCAGCGGAATCATCCACAGCGGCACCATCACCGGGAAGTTGAACGGCGTAACCCCGGCGCAAACACCGAGCGGCTGACGCAGGTTCCAGTTGTCGATGCCGCCGCCGATGTTGTCGCTGAACTCGGTTTTCAGCAGGTTCGGCGCACCGCAGGCGTATTCGACGATTTCGATGCCGCGGGTGACCTCGCCCTTGGCGTCGGAAAAGACCTTGCCGTGTTCGCGGCTGATGATTTCCGCCAGCTCATCGTGATGGCGGTCGAGCAGTTCCTTGAACTTGAACATTACCCGCGAACGCCGCAGGGACGATTGCTCGGACCAGGCCGGGAAGGCTTTCAGGGCCGAGGCGACAGCCTGGTCCACGGTCTTCTGGCTGGCCAACCCGACCCGCGCCTGAACGCTGCCGGTGGCCGGGTTGAAGACGTTGCTGAACCTTTCACTGCCGCTGTCTTGCACCTGACCATCGATGTAATGACCTACAACCTGGGCGTCGCTCATTGTGCTTGTTCTCCGTGCAGAGGTTGGAATTCAGAGATCCAGCAGCCAGCTGTGCTGCGGATCGTTATGGAATTGCCAGACGCGTTTCGGGCCCGCCATCACGTTCAGGTAATACGACTCGTAGCCGTACGGCACACTGACCGGGTGATAACCCTTGGGCACGACCACAAGGTCGTTGTTTTCCACGGCCATGGCCTGATCGATGCTGCGATCGTCGGTGTAGACCCGTTGGAACACGAAGCCCTGGGGCGGGTTGATCTGGTGGTAATAGGTTTCTTCGAGAAAGCTCTGGTGCGGCAGGTCGTCGGTGTCGTGCTTGTGCGGCGGGTAGCTCGACGAGTGCCCCGAAGGCGTGCGCACTTCCACCACCAGCAGCGAATGGGCCGGCTCGGTGTCCGGCAAGATGTCGCAGACGTAGCGGGTATTGGCGCCCTTGCCGCGCACGCTGCGTTTCATGGTCTCGGGTTTGATCAGCCGTGGGCCGAGGTTCTCGGTTGGCGCACCGGGCGCCGCGCAAACGGCGATCTGCACATCACTCAACGCGACAATCCGGGCCTGACTGCCGGGTGGCAAGTACGCGGCGAACGGGGATTTGTCTTCAAACACCGACTGACGATCCCCAAGGTTGTCCCAGTCGAACACGCCCTGCCCCGGCGTTTCACCCTTGATGCCGACCCGGCCGCTGAGCAGCACCAGGCACAGTTCCTTGTCACCGGCAGAGACCGGCAGGGTTTCGCCGAGGCTCAAGCGGTAAGCGGCGAAACCGACGTATTCAAGTTCACCTTTGCCCAACTCGACCATGGTCCGGCCACGGGCATTGCTTTTGACCAGCTGGCTCATCGTGCCGTCCTCTCGTCGAGCAGCGCACGCAAGGTGTCGAAGCCTTTTTTGGCATAGACGTAGCTCGGGGCCACCGCCGGGTCCTGCTCGGCCTCGACCACCAGCCAGCCCTGGTAATCGGCCGCCAGCAGCACGTCGAGCAGTTCAGCGAAGTCGATGTCGCCATCTCCCGGCACGGTGAAGGTGCCGTTGATGATGCAGTCCGGGAAGCTCCACAGATTGTTGCGCGCCAACTGCACTACCGGTTTGCGCACGTCCTTGAAATGCACGTGGCAAATGCGTGAGATGTGTTTGCGCAGCACCTGCAAAGGTTCACCGCCCCCCATGTAGCAATGACCCGAATCGAACAGCAGGCCGACTTCACTGCCGGTCAACGCCATCAGGGTGTCGATGTCCGACGGGGATTCGACATAGGCGCCCATATGGTGGTGATACGCCAGGCGTACACCCTGTGACAGGGTGAAACGTGCCAGCTCGGTCAGTTTGTCAGCGTATTCCTGCCACGCCTGTTCGGTGTGAAAACGCGGGCGTTCGACCAGAGGTATACGTTGCCCTTGAATGGAATCAGCGACTTCACCGTAAACCAGCACCTTGGCGCCGTTCTTCGCCAGCAGCTCGACATGGCTGGCAATGGCGTCGATTTCCTCGGCCACGGAGCGGCGTGCCAGGCGACTGGAATACCAGCCGGACACCAGCGCCAGGTCATACGGGCGCAGTACATCGCCAACGCCTTTGGCGTCCTTGGGGAATTTGCCGTTGAGTTCGAAGCCTTCGTAGCCGATCTCCTTGCCTTCGCCGAGGGCGGTGCTCAGCGGCGTCTCGCCACCGAGGGACGGCAGGTCGTCGTTGCTCCAGGAGATCGGGTTGATGCCAATTCGGATAGCGGGCATGGCTGCACCTTTTATTGTTTTCTGAATTTCCGTTTAATCTGAGGCCGCCTTCGCGGGCAAGCCTCGCTCCTACGGGAAGCTACGGTGATCTGTAGGAGCGAGGCTTGCCCGCGAACAACGATAACGCGGAGTCGCGTCAAGCGCGGGCTGTGCGCCAGGCATCGATCAATTCGACAAACGTGCCCTGTACCTGTCGAATCAGCGCCTCGTCGTCGATTTCCCCGGCCAGCCACGCACGGCTTGGCTCCTGGAAAATAGTTCGCCCCACGGCAAAACCGCGACAGGTCCGGCTCTGGCTCGCCTGTTGAAAGCCTTCGGCCAACGTCGCCGCCGGGGCATTCAAGCCCAGCAACACCACGCCTCGGCAGTACGGATCGCGCTCCTGGATCAGCTCGTCGAGTTGTTTCCACTCCTCGGCGCTCTGGGCTTCGATCTTCCACCACGCCGGGTAGATGCCCAGGTTGTAGAGGCGCTTGAGCGCGCGATACAACACGTCCGGGTGCGTCGAGGGATGATCCTTGGGCGGGATGATTTCCAGCAGCAGTTCATGACCGCTGACTTGCGACGCCTGGTACAAACCCTTGATCTGCGCTTCCTGCTCCAGGCGTAGCATTGGCTCGTCGTCCGGGTGAAATTGCACCAGGCATTTGATGATTTGCTCTTGCGGCCAGGCAATCAGGTTGCTGCCGATCGAACGCCCGTGTTCGAAGGCCAGTGGACGGGAGTTTTGTATCTCGACCGGCCGCGCCACCCACCAGCCACGACCGGTGGCCGTGTTCAGCGAGTCCTGGCCGAAACGCTGGTCCGCCAGCAGCCCGACATCGGCCTCGATGCCCTGCTCGCGCAAATCGCGTTCGACCCGCTCCACGGCTTTGATAAAGAGCTGTTTGAGTTCGCTGATGACGCCGAGGTCGCGACCGCCCTTTTGCGCCAGTTCCACCAGTTGCCAGCGATGGTCGAAGGCAAAGATGAACAGTTGCTTCCACGGCTTACGCGACACACTGACCTGATGCAGGCGTTGCAACGTGGCGTCCTGATCCGGCCGGGTAATCGGCACCGGACTGTTGAACAGGTAATCGAGCTCGGCACGGGTCGGCATCGCCGGGGCGCAGGCATGGCGTGACACCACCAGGCCACCGCAGGCATTGGCCATCCGGCAGCAATGCTCGTCGCTGGCATCCTCCAGCCAACCGCTGAGGAAGCCGGCCATAAAGGCATCGCCGGCCCCCAGTACGTTCAACACTTCGACCCGCACGCCGGGATAAATCGCGCCATCTTCCAGACGCTCCGGGATCACCCCGTGAATCACCGTGCAGCCTTGCGGGCCGAGCTTAACCACCAGGGTCGCGTCGCTCAATCGACGGACGTTGCGCAGCGCGGTGAGCAAGTCCTCGGAACCACCGGCAATCAGAAACTCTTCTTCGGTGCCGACAATAAGATCGAAACGCGGGAGGATTTTCTGCACATGCTGACTGACGTTCTGGTCGGCAATGAAGCGGGTTTCGCCATCGGCCTTGCCGGCAAGCCCCCACAGGACCGGGCGGTAGTCGATGTCCAGAACCCGTTTGACGTTGTGTTTTTCGGCATAGTCCAGCGCCTGGATGCTCGCCTTGTAGACGCCGTCGGTGGAGAAATGCGTGCCGGTGATCAGCAAGGCTTTGCTGGAAGCGATAAAGGCTTCGCTGATGTCTTCGGCCCGTAGCGCCATGTCGGCGCAGTTTTCGCGATAGAACACCAAAGGAAAGGTCTCGCGGTCCTTGAGGCCGAGCAACACCATCGCCGTCAGGTGCTCCGGATCAACGTTGATACCACTGGTGTCGCAGCCTTCGCGGGCCAGGGATTCGACCAGGAAACGCCCCATGTGGTCGTCCCCTACCCGGCTCAGCATCGCCGACTTGAGCCCCAACCGGGCGGTGCCGAAAGCGATGTTGGCGGACGATCCACCGAGGTACTTGGCGAAGCTGCTCACATCCTCCAACCGCGCCCCGACTTGCTGCGCATAGAGGTCGACACCCAGTCGCCCCAGGCAAATCAGATCCAATTGGCGTCCACTGGCAAAACGAGTCTGGCCCATGCTGGCTCCTGTTATTTTTATCAGCCTGTGTTCAGGACGATGACCGTGCCGAACACTCTTGGTGGATGCAGACTAAAACGACCGGGACCGAACAATCAATAATTATTCCAAATAATTTTTACGTGGAATATTTTTTCCAATAAGCTTCATTACAAGCACTCCAGACGCGGTGCATCGTTTCAGCAAGCCTCACACTACCGCAAGCCCATGATTTTGTTCGGGCCTACCCTGTAGACTGCGCACAGCCAACCTATTGTCCTGGGACGCGGTGAAACATCGTCGCTATAAGAACAAGCCAAGAACAAGCCAGAAGGATTCCTTATGTCCCGCACCGATCAGCCGGATACGACCGAGAGCACGCCCGAGAGCGATCTTGTCAGCCCCCCGATCAATGCCGAGCGTCTGCTGCAGCTGATCACCAATGAATACGAAAGCCTGCCGCGCCAGCTCAAACGCATTGCCAGTTACATGAGCCAGCAGAGCGACCGGATCATGGTCGACCGCATCAGCGACATCGCTCGCGAGTGCGAAGTGCACCCGTCGGCCATCGTGCGGTTTTCCCAGCGTTTCGGCTTCAGCGGTTTCAGCGAAATGCAGGCGCTGTTCCGCGAGGCGTATACCCACAAAACCACGCCGGTACAGAACTACCAGCAGCGCATTCGCAGCATGATCGCCAACAAGTCGCAGAAAGCCAGCGGCGGCGACCTGGCGCGCGAATGCATCGACGCGACCCTGTCGGGCATCGAGCGACTGGGGCTGGAACTCGATGACCAGGCCTTCGACAAGGCCGTGGACCTGGTGGTCAACGCCGACAACATCTACGTGGTCGGCGTGCGTCGTTCGTTCGCGGTAGCCGATTACCTGGTCTACAACCTGCAACACACCAACAAGCGCATTCATTTGGTGTCTGGGCTCGGCGGCAGCTACCGCGAGCAGATGCGCAGCGTGCGCGCCAATGACCTGGTGATCGCCATCAGCTTCACGCCATACGGCAAGGAAACCCAGCACTGCCTGCGCATCGCCCAGCATCATCAGGCGAAAACCCTGATCATCACCGACAGCAATCTCTCGCCCCTGGCCAAGCGCGCCAACACCCTGCTGCTGGTCAACGAAGGCAGTTCGTTTGCGTTCCGTTCATTGAGTGCGACCCTGTGCCTGTGCCAGGCGTTGTTTATCGCCGTGGCCTATCGACTGGAGTTGAAGGTCGATGAGATTCACGAACAGATCGGGTTCGACGACTGACCCGGACACGGGTGTTACGGTTCCGCATACGGCGACTCAGCGACCAGATGTAAATATTTATTCTAAAAATTGAAACAAGAGAATATTTATTCTATAAATTGGATCTCTGAAAACAAGAATCCAAAGGATCCTGTCATGCGCGAACTCGGAATCGGACTTATCGGCACGGGTTTCATGGGTCGTGCCCATGCCCTGGCCTTTCGCAACGTCAGTGCGGCATTCGAACTGCCCTTCACGCTTCGCCTCGCCGCCCTGGCCGACGCCGATCCCGTTCGTGCGCAAGCATGCGCCACTGCCTGGGGCTTTGAGCAGGCCCATGGCGACTGGCAGCAATTGATCGACGACCCCAAGGTCAACCTGATCGCCATCACCACCCCCAACCATCTGCACTACCCGATGGCCATGGCCGCTCTTGCCGCCGGCAAGGCGGTGTACTGCGAAAAACCGCTGGCGGTGAACCTTGAACAGGCGAATGCCATGCACGTGGCGGCCAAGGATGCCGGCGTGGTCACCCGTGTCGGCTACAACTACCAGCACAACCCGATCATTGGCCTGGCACGTGAATTGATTCTGAGCGGCGAACTCGGCGAGATCATCAGTTTTCAAGGCGAATTCAGCGAAGATTTCATGGCCGATCCAGCGTCCCCCTGGTCGTGGCGCTGTGAGGCCGGGCATGCCGGCGGGGCATTGGCGGATCTGGGCAGTCACTTGCTCGCCATGGCGCGCCATCTGCTGGGTAATGTCGAAGCGGTGTGCGCCGACTCCCAGACTGTGCACCGCCAGCGCCCGGTCACGGCCGGTAGCCAGGATCAACGCAGCATTGCTGTCGACGATCACGCCCATGCCTTGCTGCGCTTCACCAGCGGCGCCCGTGGCACCTTCAGCAGCAGTTGGCTCAAGCACGGTTACAAGAATCATCTGAGCTTCGAGATCAGCGGTACCCGAGGCACCCTGGCGTTCGATCAGGAACGCTTGAATGAGTTACGCCTGTGCCGCGCCGGCCAGGACGGTTTCCAGCGTTTACTCGCCGGACCGGACTTGCCCGGTTACGCAGCGTTCAGTCCAGCGCCGGGGCATCAGTTGGGCTACAACGAGTTGAAGACGCTGGAAGTGCATGAGCTGATCATGGCCTTGGCTGGCCACGGACAAGCCGGCACCGATTTCGAGCAAGCCTTTGAAGTGGAGCGACTGGCGACGGCGATTCGATTGGCGGCGCGGGAACAGCGCTGGGTCAATATCAGCGAGGTCTGATCGCAATAGGCGTTGAAGAACGCCAATTGCTCTGCGTGCTGCGGGCGTTTTGCGAGCGGCGCAGACAATCACCCGCGCTAAACTCCGACATCATCAAACTTTCCCCGCCAATCGCTCCGGCCACCTTCACGCCAGCACCAAGTCCCCCGGATGATCAGGACTGCTGCCCAATCCTGTCAGCGTGGATAATCCTGCGACTCATGGGCTTTCACCGAACCACGAGGCACTATTCCTCGTGGACCTCAGACTCATTACTGGCCAACGAACGTCCCTCACATGATCAACGAGAACAAAGGCATACAGTCCGTCGAGCGCGCGATGATGATCCTTGAAACCATCGCAGCGGCGGAGGGCGAAATCCGCTTGGTGGACCTTGCGGCGCAATCCGGACTGCACAAGAGCACCTTGCACGGCCTGCTCAATACACTGGCCGCCATGGGCTACATTGCCCGCCGTGGCACCCACTATGCGTTGGGTTTGCGCCTGCGCGAAATCGCTCAACCGTTGAACGACGCCGATGCGTTGCTGCGTGAAGCCTTTGCCCCTGCGCTGCGCACGCTGGCCGAACGCAGTGGCGAAACCTGTTTCCTCGCAGCGCCCTGTGGCACCCGCGAATACCTCTACATGGATGCCCTGGAAGGCAGCGGCAACTTGCGCGTTGCAAGCCCGCGCGGGCGTCGCGCCGGGCTGACCACCTCGGCCATCGGTAAAATATTCCTGGCCTTTGACGAGGACCTGCGTCGCAGTCTGCGTCGAGCGGACTTGCTGCCTGCGGAACTGGAAATCGAGTTGGCCGGTATCGTCACCCATGGCTACGCGTTAGACCTTGAAGAAGCCGAGCCGGGGCTTAACTGCGTCGCCCTGCCCCTGCGCTTGCAAGGTCGCGTGGTGGCGGCGCTCGGTGTTGCCGCGCCCGCCTCACGCTTGCCCAAGACAGCGTTGTGCACGTTGGCGAACCACGCCATGCGCGAAATGTTCGACATGCTCAAACTTTAACCGCCAATGGCCTGGGGCATATTCCCTTGAAAAGCAATCGTCGGGATCATCGCGTTCCTGTCGTTTTATTCAATGGAGTCCCGAATGTTTGAGCAATTGTCCCAGCAGGTCATTAACCGTGCACAAGCGCAGGCGCGTGATCAGGGTTTCGCCGTCTGCATCAGCGTGGTCGACGATGCCGGACTTCTGCGCCATTTCGTGCGCATGGATGACGCTGTGCCAGGCGCCATCGATGTTTCGCTGAAGAAAGCACGCACGGCTGCGTTGTTTCGCACCGACAGCGCCGAACTGGGTATGGAAGCGCAACCGGGCGGAGCCATTTACTCGCTGGAGGCTACCAACGGCGGCCTGATCAGCTTTGGCGGTGGCGTGGTGCTGCGTGATGAACACGGCAAGGTCATCGGCGCCGTTGGCGTTGCCGGGGCGACCGTCGAGGCGGATCAGGTGATTGCCCTGCAGGCAGCGGGTCGCCCATGAATCCGACCACGCAACGTATTCACCCTGGCGTGGTGGCGCTGGCGGTGACCGCTTTCGCTATCGGAATGGCCGAGTTCATTGTCGTCGGCATTCTCCCGGCTATCGCCTCTGACCTCGACATCCCACTGGCGCGCGCGGGAAGCCTGGTCGGGCTGTACGCGTTGGCGCTGGCACTGGGCACGCCGCTAACCGTTCTGGCACTGGCGCGCCTGCCGCGCAAACCGGTGCTGCTGGCATTGATTGCGTTGTTTCTGGGCGGGAATCTGCTGGCAGCGCTCTCCACCGATTACCTTTGGTTACTGGCAGGACGCATCATCACCGCGCTTGCTCATGGCAGTTTTTTTGCCATCGGTGCCACCGTCGCCGCCAGCCTGGCGCCAAAGGGACAGGCAAGCAAAGCCATTGCCGTGATGTTCGCCGGCCTGACGCTGGCGATGGTCATCGGTGTGCCGATTGGCAGCATCCTGGGTAACGCGATGGGGTGGCGGCTGCCGTTTTATGCGGTCGCGCTGCTGGCTGCCCTGGCCTTGATAGCCAGTGCGCGGTGGTTGCCGAACGTGCCGACGCCACCGTCGGGCAAAGCTCTCACTCAGCTGGCGGCACTCAGGCACCCGGCCATTCTGGCGATGATGGCCGTGACCGTGTTGGGTTTCGGTTCAAGCTTTGCCGCCTTCACCTTTATCACCCCGATCCTCACCGACATCAGCGGCTTTTCCACCGCGACCGCCAGTTTGTTGTTGGTCGTATTCGGCGCTGCGACCCTGGTCGGCAATCTGGTCGGGGGCCGACTCGCGGCCACGATGGGCTGGCAATCGGCGCTGCGAATGATCTTTGTGCTACTGACACTCGTGCTGGCGGCGGTCGCACTGCTGTTGCCCTATCAACTGCCGATGGTAGTGATGCTGTTTTTCTGGGGCGCGCTGGCCTTCGGTCTCTCTCCCGCCGCCCAGGCCGGCATGCTGGCCACCGCCGAACGCTATACCCCGCACGCCGTGGCGTTCGCTTCGGCGCTGAACATTTCGGCCTTCAACCTCGGTATCGCCTTGGGCGAAACCAGCGGCAGTGCCCTGGTCGCCAATGGGCAAATGGCTCTCACACCCTGGGCCGGTGTCGTGACCGTGATCCTTGCGCAGTTGCCGCTGATCTGGTTGCTGTCGCTCAACCGAAAAGACTCGCTTGAGCAATTTGCATAGTGCAATGGCGAACACCACAAAAGCAGAAGCCCGGCTTGCCGGCGATGGCGTCTTGGAGATCGCTATCGCCGGCAAGCCGGGCTCCTACAGTGGTGTGTTGCTTAAGCCTCGTGCATCAACAGCACTTGGGCCCGGCCTTGCTTCCGTAACGCGCTTCCTGGCGTTCCCGGAAGAACACCTCGTAACTCATCACCGGTTTGTCCGGATGTTTGGTCTGCATATGCTCGACGTAAGTATCGTAGTCGGGCATGCCGACCATCAGGCGCGCGGCCTGACCGAGGTATTTACCGAGGCGACTCAGGTCATTGAACATGCTGCACTCCTCGATCACGCATTCGGCAGGGCCTGGAATGGCGCTTCTTTATCCGTGCGCTCCTTGGTTCCCCACGCGGCAATGCCGACCTTGAGGGCAAAGAACAGGATGCTGAACACCACCAACAGGAACAGCGCGGTCAACGTCGCATTGGTGTAGGCGTTGTAGATCACGTGCTGCATCTGCTCGATGCTCTTGGCCGGGGCGAGTACCTGACCGTTGGCCAAGGCGTCGCTGTACTTCTTGGCCAGCGCGAGGAAGCCGATGGCCGGGTTGGCGTCGAACAGCTTGATGAAGCCGGCGGTGGTGGTGCAGATCAGCAGCCAGACCGCTGGCAGCATGGTCACCCAGACGTAGCGCTGGCGCTTCATTTTGATCAGCACAACCGTCGCCAACATCAGCGCGATACCGGCCAGCATCTGGTTGGAGATGCCGAACAGCGGCCACAAGGTGTTGATGCCACCCAGCGGATCGATCACGCCTTGATAGAGCAAGTAACCCCACATCGCCACACAACCGGCGGTGGCGATCAGGTTGGCGGTCCAGGATTCGGTGCGTTTCAGCGCCGGCACGAACGAGCCGAGCAAGTCCTGGAGCATGAAGCGACCGGCACGGGTACCGGCATCGACTGCGGTCAGGATGAACAGCGCTTCAAACAGGATCGCAAAGTGGTACCAGAACGCCATGGTGTTTTCACCCGGCAGGACGTGGTGCAGGATCTGCGCGATACCGACCGCCAGGGTCGGTGCACCGCCGGCACGGGCCAGGATGGTGGTTTCACCGATGTCCTTGGCCACCGCTTGCAGCGCTTCCGGGGTAATTGCAAAGCCCCAGCTGCTGACAGTCTGCGCAACCGAAACAGCATCCGCGCCGACAATCGCCGCCGGGCTGTTCATGGCGAAGTACACGCCCGGATCGATCACCGATGCCGCAACCATGGCCATGATGGCGACGAAGGATTCCATCAGCATGCCGCCGTAACCGATGTAGCGGGCATGACCTTCACTGGCGAGCAGCTTCGGCGTGGTGCCGGAAGCGATCAGCGAGTGGAAACCCGATACCGCGCCACAGGCAATGGTGATGAACAGGAACGGGAACATACCGCCCTTCCACACCGGACCGGTGCCATCGATGAACTGGGTCAGTGCCGGCATTCTCAGCTCGGGCATGGTGATCAGAATGCCGATCGCCAATGCCACAATGGTGCCGATTTTCAGGAACGTGGAGAGGTAGTCACGCGGTGCCAGAATCAGCCACACCGGAAGCACGGCAGCCACGAAACCGTAGCCGATCAACATCCAGGTGATTTGAATGCCGGTGAAGGTGAAGGCCTTGGCCCAGACCGGGTCAGCGGCAATCTGCCCGCCCAGCCAGATCGAGCCCAGCAGCAGGAACACGCCGATGATCGAGATTTCACCGATGCGGCCCGGACGGATGTAGCGCATGTAGATGCCCATGAACATCGCGATCGGGATGGTCGCCATCACGGTGAACATGCCCCAAGGGCTTTCGGCCAGGGCTTTGACCACGATCAGCGCCAGCACCGCGAGGATGATGATCATGATCAGGAAGCAGCCGAACAGCGCGATGGTGCCGGGGATGCGGCCCATTTCTTCACGGACCATGTCGCCCAGGGAGCGACCGTTGCGGCGGGTGGACATGAACAGGACCATGAAGTCCTGAACCGCACCGGCCAGCACCACGCCGGCGATCAGCCAAAGCGTGCCGGGCAGATAGCCCATCTGCGCCGCCAACACTGGACCGACCAGCGGGCCTGCGCCGGCGATGGCTGCGAAGTGGTGACCAAAGAGTACGTGCTTGTTGGTCGGAACGTAGTCCAGACCATCGTTATTGAGTACGGCGGGAGTGGCTCGATTGGGGTCCAGTTGCATCACCTTGTTGGCGATGAACAGGCTGTAGTAGCGGTATGCGACGAGGTAGATGGCGACGGCTGCGACTACGATCCAGAGGGCGTTGATCGCTTCGCCGCGGCGCAGGGCCACGACACTTAGCGCAAACGCTCCCAGAACAGCCACGGCAAACCAGGCGAGGTGTTTAGCCAGACGGGGCATAGCGTGTCTCCTGCCGACAGCTTGTGACTGCGGCGGTAATTTTTATAATTGTGTCCGCTGTGCGGAGCTGGCCCAATATCCGCGCATGCCGTCTACAAATAAATCCGCGTTACTACGTACGCGCCCTCTACGTAGTTCTACGTAGAAACGCAAAACCTGTAGGAGCCAGCTTGCTGGCGATGGTGGCGTGACTGATACACCGCGTCGTCTGGATCGCCAGCAAGCTGGCTCCTACAATTTCGCGTCGTCCAGAAAGCCGCAGGTCATTCCGTCCAGCAGCGCTACTGGACGCGCGCATCTTTGGCATATGATGCCGGCCTTCGCCTTCCCCCGATCCGGACAGGAGCCCAGATGCAGCTCAAACACAAAATCGTCGCGCTCGGGATTCTGCCGCTGGTGTTGGCGATCGCTGTCATCTGCGGGCTGGTGATTTCCCTGAACCGCCAGGTGGGTGATCAACAGGCGCAACTGATCGAAGACAGCATCCTGGCGAGCAAGCGCGCCGAACTGAAAAACTACGTGGAAATGGCGCAAAGCCTGATCGCGCCGCTGTACGACGACGGCCACGGTGACGAACACGCCCAGCAACGCGTGCTGGAAGAGCTGCGCAAACTCAGCTTTGGCATCAATGGCTACTTCTTCGTGTACGACCGCGAAGGTCGCAGCCTGATGCACGCGCGACAGTCGGAACTGGTCGGCCAATACCTGTGGGACATGAAGGACCCGCACGGCCTGCCGGTGATTCAGGCCTTGCTCAAAAGTGCGCAATCGGGCGAAGGCTTTCAACGCTACGCCTGGAACAAGCCCTCTTCCGGCCAGGTCACCGACAAGCTCGCCTATGTGGTGATGCTGGATCACTGGGGCTGGATGCTCGGCACCGGCATATACCTTGAGGACGTCGAGCGCGCGACCCAACAGGCGCGTGACGAGGTGGCCCAGGGCATCCGCAAAACCATGCTGGCGATTGCCGCCGTGGCCCTCGTGGCCGTGCTGTTTGTCTTTGCCAGCGGCATGACACTGAACGTCAGCGAGCACCGTCTGGCCGACAAAAAACTGCAACGCCTGACCCAGCGAATCGTCAGTTTGCAGGAGGAAGAACGCTCGCGGGTTTCCCGTGAACTGCACGACGGCATCAGTCAGGTGCTCGTCTCCATCAAGTTCCAGTTCGAACTCGCCAGCCATGTGCTGGAGAATGGACAAGACAAAGGGTTGAGCATTTTAAGAGAGGCCACGGAACGTCTCGGCGAAGCGATTGGCGAGGTGCGCAGCCTCTCCCACGACCTGCGCTCATCCTTGCTCGACACCCTGGGGCTGTCGGCGGCCATCGGTCAACTTGCCGAGGAATTCGAGCAACGCAGCGGCCTCACCGTGACCTACAACGACAACGAATTCGACTGCCATCTGGTCGATGGCGCGGCGGTTTCGTTGTTCCGCATTGTGCAGGAAGGCCTGACCAACATTGAACGCCATGCACAGGCAAAAAACGTTTCCATCAACCTGCACGGTTCTGAAGAATCCATCCGGCTGACGGTGATCGATGACGGCATCGGCTTCAACGTTGCCCAGGTCGAACGTGGCCATGCCGGCATCGGCTTGCGTAATATCCGTGAGCGTGTCGAGCACTTTGGCGGCCGGTTCGAGCTGATCTCGGTGCCGGGAAGAAGTGAGCTGGACGTGCTGCTGCCCATGAAAATGCCCGGCACAAAACGCTGATCAGACAATAAGAGTGAATGCCCGTGATTAACCTGCCCTCCCCGATCCGCGTCGCCCTGGTCGACGATCACTCCCTGGTTCGCGACGGGATCAAGGCGCTGCTGTCCGTCATGGCCCCGCTGGAAGTGGTGGGTGAAGCCGAGAATGGCGCGGACGCCATCGAGATGGTCGGACGCTGCCAGCCTGACCTGCTGCTGGTCGACATCAGCCTCAAGGACATGAACGGGCTGGAGCTGACCCGGTTGCTGCGCAGCCAGTACCCGTCGCTCAAAGTGCTGGTGCTGAGCATGTACGACAATTATGAATACGTGAGCGAGTCCGTGCGTTCGGGTGCCAGCGGCTATGTGCTGAAGAACGCGCCGTCACGGGAAATCATCGCCGCCATCGAAGCCATTGCCAGCGGCGGCACGTTCTACAGCGCGGAAATTGCCCAGCGGCTCATTGCTGATAAAAGTACCGACAACGAGCTGACGCCGCGTGAAAGCCAGGTGTTGTACAAAATGGCCCAGGGGATGAACAACAAGGAAATGGCCCGCGACCTCGACATCAGCGTGCGCACGGTTGAAACCCATCGCCTGAGCATCCGCCGCAAACTCAACATCGACAAACCGGCGGCGCTGGTCAAATACGCTATCGACCACGGGATCATTTCCCCATAAGCCTGCCGAACACTACCCCCTGTAGGAGCCGGCTTGCCGGCGATGGCGTCCTCAAGATCGCCATCGCCAGCAAGCTGGCTCCTACAGGGGGGTGTCGTTGCCGATTTTTTATCTGAGCCACCGGAGACACCCGTGCCACCGTTGACCACCCGCGAGATTTACCAGCTATTGCGCGACGCCGCCCTGGAGGTTCGTCCCCTGCGGCTGATAGGCGAACCTTCCGCATCCGGCCTGGTGCAAGTCGACATCGAGGGTTGGCAACTGACCCTCGACATCGACGATAACCACTTGCGCCGCTGCCAACGCTGCCTGAGCCCGGACGGCCGCGAGGGCCTGTTCGACAATTGGCAACGTTACGGCACCGACCCGGTCAGTCTGCTCAGCACCTGGGAGCTGGCGCAGATAGAACGCCTGCTGACCGAGCTCAAAAACGCGGTTTGACCGCCTTCCAGTCCGGTTTGTAACGCTGCATCTGCTTCACGTCATCGCGCTGGCGGATGCCGCAGGTCAGGTATTGGTCATGCAGCTTGCCCAGTTGATCGTGATCCAGTTCCAGACCCAACCCCGGCGCGCGAGTGATTTTCACGCAGCCATCGACGATCGGCAGCTTGCCGCCCTTGATCACTTCTTCATCCGGCTCCTGCCACGGGTAATGCGTGTCGCAGGCGTAATCCAGATTGGGCACCGCGGCCGCAACATGCGCCATCGCCATCAGGCTGATGCCCAGGTGCGAGTTGGAGTGCATCGACACGCCAAGACCAAAGGTGTCGCACATTTTCGCCAGCGCCTGCGTGTCGCGCAGCCCGCCCCAGTAATGGTGATCGGCGAGGACAATCTGCACGCTGTTCAACGCCACGCTACGCCGGAACTCGTCGAAATCGGTGACCACCATGTTGGTCGCCAGCGGCAGCCCGGTACGCTTGTGCAACTCGGCCATGCCGTCGAGGCCCGGCGTCGGGTCTTCGTAATATTGCAGGTCATCGCCCAGCAACTCAGCCATGCGAATCGATGTTTCCAATGACCAGTTGCCATTCGGGTCAATGCGCAGCGGGTAACCGGGGAAGGCCTTTTTCAGCGCCTTGATGCACGACACTTCGTGCTCCGGCGGCAGCGTGCCGGCCTTGAGTTTGATGCTCTTGAAACCGTAGGCCTCGATCATCCGCCGCGCCTGGGCAACGATCTGCTCTTCGTTCAGCGCCTCGCCCCAATTGTCCGGTTTGTACGGTGAATCGACATGCTGCGCGTACTTGAAAAACAGGTAGGCGCTGAACGGAATCTCGTCGCGAATCGCCCCGCCCAGCAAGTCCACCAACGGCACGTTCAACGAATGCGCCTGCAAATCCAGGAACGCCACTTCGAACGCCGAATACGCATTGCTCACCGCTTTGCTGGCATGGGAGCCCGGTGCCAGTTCCGCGCCGGCAATGCTCGCCGGTTTGTGCGCCGCCACGGTGGCCTGGACGATGCGCCGCAGTTGATTGAGGTCGAACGGATCGAGACCGATCAATTGCGATTGCAGTTGCTGCTGGATCAACAGCGCCGGCGCATCGCCGTAACTTTCACCGAGACCGATGTAGCCATTGTCGCTCTCGATCTCGATGATCGAACGCAGCGCGAACGGCTCATGAATCCCGCTGGCGTTGAGCAGCGGCGGATCACGGAAAGCGATGGGGGTGACGGTGACTCGTTTGATTTTCAAGAGGCTGCTCCCTTTGGACCTGAGCTCAAGGCTTGATGACTGACTGATTTTTCTGACGCTGCGATGTCGGCAGGTTGGCCGCTCAACACGCGAACGGGGTCACCACGCGGGGCGGTGCGGGCAAAGAAGATCACCACTGCCGCCACCAGCGAGGTGGCCGCCAGCCCGTAGAGACCGCCCTCGATGGAGCCGGTTTTTTGTTCGAGAAAACCGAACGCTGTCGGGGCGACGAAGCCGCCGAGGTTGCCGATGGAGTTGATCAACGCGATCACCGCCGCGGCGATGCGCGCATCCAGATAGCCTTGCGGAATGGGCCAGAACAGTGCCGAGGCGGCCTTGAAACCAATCGCGGCAAAACAGATGGCGACGAAGGCAAAGACCGGCCCGCCAGTGGTGGACATGAACATGCCGAACGCAGCGATCACCAGGGTCAAGGCGACCCATGCCTGCTGGTATTTCCATTTGCTGGCCATGGCGGCGAAGCCATACATCGCGACGATGGAAATGATCCACGGAATCGAGTTGAACAGGCCGACCTGGAAGTCGCCGAGGTTGCCCATTTTCTTGATCATGCTCGGCAGCCAGAACGTCGCGCCGTAGATGGTCAGGGCAATGGAAAAGTAGATGAAGCAGAACAGTGCGATCTGCTTGTCGGCGAGCAATTTGAACATCGACGGCTTGACCGTCTGCGTCGCCTCGCGGGCCTGCTGTTCGAGGGCGATGGCGCCCACCAGTGCGTCCTTTTCTTCCGCGCTCAGCCAATTCGCCTGGCGTGGATGGGACTGCAACCAGAACCAGACAAACCCGCAGAGCACGATCGAGGCGAAGCCTTCGATCAGGAACATCCACTGCCAACCGTGCAGGCTGAAACCGCTGACGTGCAACAGCGCACCGGACACCGGCCCGGAAATCACCGAGGCAATGGCCGAGCCGCTGAGGAAGATCGCCATGGCCTTACCGCGTTCGGTCGACGGCAACCATTGGGTGAAGTAATAAATGATGCCGGGGAAGAACCCCGCTTCGGCCGCACCGAGGATGAAGCGCAGCACATAGAAACTGGTTTCGCCGCGCACGAACGCCATGGCCATGGCCGCTGCGCCCCAGGTGAACATGATGCGCGTCAGCCAGGCGCGGGCGCCGTAGCGTTGCAGCAGCAGGTTGGAGGGGACTTCGAAGATTGCGTAACCGATGAAGAATAGCCCGGCACCGAGGCCATAGGCGGCGGCACCAATGCCGAGATCGGTTTCCATGTGACTGCGCACGAAGCCGATGTTGACCCGGTCGATGTAATTGACGATGAACATCACCACGAACAGCGGCAGCACATGGCGCTTCACCTTGGCCGCTGCGCGGGCGAGCACAGTTGGATCGGGCGGACTCTGGAGGGTATTCAAGGGGGCGACTCCCGTTCATTGTTTTTTTAGGGACGCGCCGATCATGGACGCCGACATTGATCCCGTCTAATCTAACTTGGCATTCGATTGATACCTGGATTAGATCAATGTTCGAACTGACCCAACTGCGCTGCTTCACCACGGTTGCCACCGAACTGAACTTCCGGCGCGCCGCCGAACGGTTGAACATGACCCAGCCGCCGCTCAGCCGACAGATTCAGCTGCTGGAGCATCATCTGGGCGTCGAGCTGTTCACCCGCACCACCCGCAGCGTCGCCCTGACCGCCGCTGGCCGCGCCTTCTTCATCGAGGCGCAGAACCTGCTCGAACGCGCGCAGCAAGCCGCCGCCACCGCCCGGCGTTTTGCCGAGGGCGATATCGGCACGGTCAACATCAGTTTTGTCGGCAGTGCGGTGTATGAATTCCTGCCCAAGGTCATCGCCGAAGCCCGCCTCAAGCAACCGCACGTGAAAATCGACCTGTCGGAGATGAATACCTACCAGCAGCACGAAGCCCTGCGCGCCCGCCGTATCGACCTGGGCATCGTCCGCGCGCCATTGCTGGAACCGGGATATGCCACCGAGTGCCTGGTGCGCGAGCCGTTTGTCCTGGCCGTGCCCAGCCATCATCGATTGGCCAGCGCCGAAACCGTGTCGGTCAAAGACCTCGATGCACAACCGTTTCTAATGTACTCCCACGCCGCCTACCCACCGTTCAACGAACTGCTGACCGGCATGCTGCGCTCGGCCCGCGTCGCCCCGGAATACGTGCAGTGGCTGGGTTCGTCGCTGACCATTCTGGCGCTGGTCAACGCCGGCATGGGCCTGGCGCTGGTGCCACGGTGCGCCAGCAGCGTGGTGTTCAAGAACGTTGTGTTTCGCGATATCGACCTGGGGGAAGGCGTGCAGAGCGAGTTGCATCTGATCTGGCGCGAGAACAATGACAACCCGGCGTTTGCCATGTTGCTGGAAGGGATTCGCACGGCTGTTCGTGAAGGCTGGGGGTTGTGAGGGCTGAGCTGATTTCGTCGGTGTTTGTGCTGCCGTCTTCGCGGGCAAGCCTCGCTCCTACGGGTTTGAGTTGAAACACAATTTTGTGAACGACACCAACCCTGTAGGAGCGTGCGATGCGGCGACCCGACTTGCCCGCGAAGACATTTGTGTTATCGCCATCGCCGGCAATCCTTGCACCTGAAGATGTAGCGGTGAAGGTACGTCCGTCGGACACACGAAGTCGGCGGTAAATATGCGCTCCTGCCCCGTGAACCTTGTTTCAACTCCCCAGTCTTACAGCGGCGCCAATTCCTCCCCTAACCGCTGCCATCTCTTCAGAGCTGTCCCTCCATGCGCCAAACCGCCCACGCCTTGCGCTTGACTTCGCTGTGCCTGTTTACCTTGCTTTCCATTACCACCCGCCCCGCCCACGCCGGCGCGGAACGGCAACTGGTGGAAGCCATCAACGATTACCGCGCCCACCCGCAGCGCTGCGAGCGGCGTCCCGCCCAACGCTTGGCACCGCTGGCGCTGAAATCGAATCTGGCCTTGCCGGTCGGCTACGGCGGCGGCTTGCGGGACCGGTTGAAAGCGTCCGGTTATCAGGCTGTGACCGTGCGCAGCCTGCGCGTGGTCGGCGCGCAGGATGCCGAAGAGGCCTTCGACCTGCTGCAGAGCGATTACTGCTCGGCATTGCTGGATAGCCAATACGCCGATATCGGCGTCAGCCGCAGCCGCAGCGAATGGCAAGTGGTACTGGCGCGGCCGGTGCTGGACAGTCAAATGAACGACGCGCGAGCCGTCAGCAAGGCGTTGCTCGCCCAGGTCAACGCCGCGCGGGCGAAACCGCGTCTCTGCGGACGCCAGCGCTTTGCCGCCGCCCGACCACTGGCCTGGAATGCCAGCCTCGGGGCAGCGGCGCAGGGCCACAGCAAGGCAATGGCCTACGGAAATTACTTCGCACACCGCGATCCCGACGGCGATATGCCTGCCGACCGGGCGCGGGCTGCCGGATTCCGTGGCCGCCAGATCGGCGAAAACATCGCCGCAGGCCAAGGCTCACCGAGCAAGGCAATGGCAGGCTGGCTCGCCAGCCCCGGACATTGCGCCAACCTGATGAGCCCGTTGTTCACCCAAGTGGGAGCCGCCTACGCGACGGACGCGCGCAGTGACCAAGGGGTTTACTGGACGATGTTGTTTGGAGCGCCTTGAGGCCGGTCACACCATGGCCAGCGTGATGCGTCACGCTGGCCGCCGCACCGCCCTCACCTTCCCGCTGCCACCGCCGCCGCAGAAGAACTGATCGCCGCCATCGGACTCAAGTCCCGACACGCCGACTCCGGTCGGCATCTTGACGCTGTGCAGCACTTCCCCGGTTTTGGCATCCACGCGGCGCAGCTCGCTTTCATCCCCTTCCCACGTTCCATGCCACAGCTGCCCGTCCACCCAAGTCACGCCGGTAACGAAGCGGTTGGACTCGATTGTGCGCAAAATCGCGCCGGTCTCGGGGTCGATCTGGTGGATCTTCCGGTCGCGATAGCGGCCGACCCACAGCGTCCCCTCAGCCCAGGTCAGCCCGGAATCATTGCCGCCACCGGGTGCCGGGATGGTGTTGAGCACTTTGCCGGTCTGCGGGTCGATTTTCTGGATGCGGTCGGCGGCGATCTGGAACAGGTGCTGGCCGTCGAAGGCCGTGCCTGCATCGGCGCTGACGTCGATTGAACGCAGGGTCTTGCCGCTGGCCGGGTCAAGGGCGATGAGTTTTTCGCCACTGGCAAACCAGACGCGCTCACCGTCCCAGGTCACGCCATGCACGCTGTCGACACCGGCGAACGGGCCATATTCGCGGAGGATTTCTGCGGTTGAGTGTTTCATCTCGGTTACCTCTTCAGGGGTTCGTGGCGTTCATCCTAGTCACTCGGCAGTGGCGCCGGGAGTAACAAGGTCGTCGCGAAACCCGGTACCGGCGGGGTCATCCAGCGCCGCGCCCGGCCACGTCCGAATGGCTGCACTTTGCCGGCCGCCGCCAGCGCGTCGAGTGTGCGCTGCACCGTGCGCTGGCTGGTGTCGAGCGCCAACGCCAGCGCCGAACTCGACCAGGATTCGCCGTCGGCGAGCAAGGCAAACAGCGCCGCGTGTCGTTCTTCGACCGGTTGCGCCAACACCACTACGTCAGATGAAACCAGCGCCACCAGCGCAAACCCGCGTTGAGTGGCGATGACGCCCGCCAAGGGTTTCAGCGCCGCACGCAAGCGCCCGACTTCGACACGCAAGCGCGCTCGATGGGACTCGTCCGACAGCTTCAGGCGGAACGCCCGGCGGATCAGGGTTTCCCTCGATACGTCCGCAGGCCACGCTTCGGCCAACGCCCGAGCGAGGGTGAACAACACCGGGCGCCTGGCGAGGGAAACCGACATGCCGACGCCGCGCACGGCATAACGGCAGGCGTCCACCACCAACGCGGTCGAGCCGAGCACGGCTTCAACTTCATCCAGCCACAACGGTCGCTCTTCGCTATGGGCGATCAGGCGCGCCGCCGGGGAATTCAGGACGTTAACGGCGTTTTCGACTTCGCCGATAAGCGCCGGGACACCCGCCTCGCGTGCGACATGTTCGGCCCTCGCCAGGGCAAGCCGGGCTGTTTGCGATTGCAGGCGGCGGATGGCAATTCCTGCCACCACCAATTCATGGGCGGCGCGCAGCACCGGCGGCAACAGTGCGGGATCCAGCGCAGCCAACAGGGCGTCCGCCTCGTCAAGCCGACCGATCAGCAACAATCGTCGAATCTGCAGATACCGCGCGTGAGCGGCGTTCACTCGATCTCCGTGGGCCTCAAGCGTCAGGCGTGCCGTTTCGAGCGCCTTCACTGGCCAGCCCAGGTCACGCGAAGCCAGCGCAATTTCGGCCTCGGCCACCACGCAGCGCGCCCGTGCCAACGGCTCTTTCGGCCCGAATGCGCGCGCGGCGCTTTTCACCAGCGCTTTCGCCCGAACCAGATCGCCGAGCTGCGCCATGGCGATGCCGCGCAACGCGAGCGCGGGCGCATCGTCACGCAACGCCACCCGGTCAAGCGCGCCAAGCGGATCACCCGCCGCGAGCGCCCGCGCTGCGGCGGTGATCAATGAGTCCATAAGAGTAGCGCCACGGTTGTCGCCCCTGCCGTTCGATAACCCTGGTTAGTCTAGTCACGCGGCAGCTGAGCACGGGGCGCGATTGTTTGCGTTTGTAAGGGCCTCATCGCCGGCAAGCCGGTCTCACTCCCACAGGGATTGCGGGGCTTGCACAAAATACGTGGGAGATTCTATGTTGCAGGCCAACCCTGCATCATCAAACGTCAAGATTGCCAGGAGTCATGCCATGAACACGTATCAGCCTTTGGATTGCGATCTGCACGACTATCTCGAGATTGCCTGCCTGCGTGGTTATCGACTGCATATCGAGTTGATGGATGGCGCAAGCCTGACGGCCAAAGCGCTGACGACACGGACGTCCAGCGACAAAGAAGAGTTTCTCTGTGTTGAATCGGCAGGCGGCCCACAGGAAATCCGTCTGGATCAGCTGCTGGCCGTGACGCCGCTGGACGACAATGCGCAGTTTGGACGCGTGGTGCTTCAGGGCGCGAACTGCTCGTTCTAGCACTCGGTGTGCCGGCCCCTCAATTCAGGTCCGTGAAACGTAAAAAGCCCCGCCCTCTCAAAGAGGACGAGGCTTTCGGCAGCCGCCGTTCAATCGGCGTTCAGCAGCACCGCGTCGTGCAGCTGCGTTTGCCGTAACGTGCTTCCTGACGCTCGCGGAAGAATGCTGAATAGCTCATGACCGGCTGGTCCGGATGATTCAGCTTCATCTGCGCGACGTAGTTGTCGTAATCCGGAACGCCCACCATCAGGCGCGTGCTCTGGCTGAGGAACCTGGCGGCAAGCTGCAGTTTGCGGAACATGGCAAAAGCCTCTTTGTGGTGTTGGACGACCTCATCAAACCGCACTCATGTATCTGCATTGTGTCCGCGACCGGGGGATTTGTATGTTCAAGTGGCTGAACGAACCCGACAAACCGTCCCCCCGTTCACAGAACCAGCCTGCGGTAATCCGCCAGCACACTGCTCAGATAGGCGTTGAAACGCCCCGCCGCCGCGCCATCGATCACGCGATGATCCCAACTCAGGCTCAACGGCAGCATGTTGCGCGTCACAACCTGCCCGCCCTCCAGCGCAAGTCGCTCCGTGCTTTTGCCCACCCCGAGAATCGCGACTTCCGGCGCATTGATGATCGGCGTGAAATACGTCCCGCCAATGCCGCCCAACGACGAGATTGAAAAGCAGCCGCCACTCATCTCGGCAGCGCTCAACTTGCCCGCCCGCGCCTTTTCAGCCAGCGCCGACATTTCCCGGGCAATCGCCAGCACCCCTTTCTGATCGACGTCCTTGATGACGGGGACGACCAACCCTTCGGGTGTATCGGCGGCAAAACCGATGTGGCAATAACCCTTTAACACCAGTTCGTCGCCATTGAGGCTGGCATTGAACTCCGGGAATTTTTTCAACGCGCCCGCACAGGCTTTCATCAACAACGCCAGCAACGTCAACTTGACCCCGCTGCCGGCCTTTTCCTTGTTCACCTGCACGCGGAACTGTTCGAGTTGCGTGATATCCGCGTCGTCGTGATTGGTCACATGGGGAATCATCAGCCAATTGCGATGCAGGTTGGCCCCGCTGATTTTGCGGATGCGCGACAGTGGCCGGGTTTCCACCGGCCCGTACTTGGCAAAATCCACCACCGGCCAGGGCAGCAATCCGCCCAACGGCTGGGCACGGGTTTCAGTTACCGTCAACGCGCCTTTCACATGGGCCAACACATCGTCCTTGGTGATGCGGCGACGCAGGCCCGTGCCTTTAATGGCCTTGAGCGAAACACCCAGTTCTCGAGAAAACTTGCGAACCGATGGCGATGCCAGCGGCAAGTCCGTTGGCGGATCAACCGCTTCGATGAGCAACCCTGGCGAGGCAATCGGCTGAGGCTCTATGACCGTTGCAACCGGCTCGATGCGCGGTGCCGGCGCCGCCGATAGCCCTTCACTCTCGATAAAGGCAATCGGCGATCCCTCGCTGACTTTGTCATCCAGACTGACCACCAACGATTGCAACACACCCGTGTGCGGCGATGGAATTTCCATGGACGCCTTGTCCGTCTCGACAATGATCAGGGTCTGCCCTTCGACCACCGCATCGCCCGCCTTGACCGGTATTTCGATGACACCGACATCCTTGGCATCGCCGATGTCGGGCATTCGCACTTCATGCACATTCTTCATGACCATTTCCTGAAAATTCGACTCGACCTGAAGCCCGGCTTCAAGCGTCCCAAGGCGCGATGGCGTCAACATCAATCCCGTAGCGCGCAATCGCTTCGGCACACACGCCGGCATCGAGGCGCCCGTCCTGAACCAGTGACGTCAGGGCACTCAAGACGATCTGATGGCGGTCCACTTCGAAAAACGCGCGCAACCGGCTGCGGGTATCACTGCGGCCAAAACCGTCGGTGCCGAGCACTGTGTAACGCGCCGGCGCGTAGCTGGCGATCAGTTGGGGCAAGGCGCGCACGTAATCGGTGCTGGCAATGATCGGCGCCGCGTCGTTGAGAGATTCCTGAACGTGGCTGCGCCGCGCCGGTTGTCCCGGATGCAGGCGATTCCAGCGCTCCACCTCACGGGCCTCACGGGCCAGCTCGGTGAAGCTGGTGACGCTCCAGACCTCGCTGTCGATGTTCCAGTCGCTGGCCAGCAACTCGGCTGCCGCGATCACTTCAAGCAGGATCGCGCCGGAACCCAGCAACTGAACGCTGCCGCGTGCGTCCTCGACTTCATGCCGGGCGAACAGGTACATGCCCTTGATAATTGCCTGTTCAACGCCCTCGGGCAGGTTGGGCTGCGGGTAGTTTTCGTTCATCAGCGTGACGTAGTAAAACTCGTCGACCTGACGCTCCAGCATCTGGCGCATGCCGTGATCGAGGATCACCGCGAACTCACCGGCGAACGCCGGATCGTAGGCCCGGCAGTTGGGCACCATCGCTGCCATCAAGTGGCTGTTGCCGTCCTGATGCTGCAAACCTTCGCCCCCCAGCGTCGTGCGCCCCGCCGTGGCGCCGAGCAGAAACCCGCGCGCCCGCTGGTCCGCCGCCGCCCAGATCAGGTCGCCGATGCGCTGGAAGCCGAACATCGAGTAGTAGATGTAGAACGGCAACATCGGCAAGCCATGCACCGAATAGCTGGTCGCGGCAGCCACCCAGGAACTGATCGCCCCGGCCTCGCTGATGCCCTCTTCGAGAATCTGCCCGTCGAGGGCTTCGCGATAGCTCAGGATCGAACCAATGTCCTCCGGCTCATAACGCTGGCCCACGCTGGAATAAATCCCGATCTGCTTGAACAGGCTGGCCATGCCGAACGTGCGCGCCTCATCAGCCACGATCGGCACGATGCGCGGCCCCAGTTGTTTATCCCGGAGCAAGCCGCTGAGCATCCGCACGAAGGCCATGGTGGTGGACATTTCCTTGCCTTCGGCGGCAATAGCGAACCCGGCGTAGCTGTTGACGTCGGGCACGGCCAAGGACGTCGACGTGGTGGGCCGCGACGGCATATAGCCGCCCAATGCCCGGCGACGTTCATGCAGGTAGCGCATTTCGGCGCTGTCGTCGTCGGGTTTGAAGAAGCTCAGCGAGGTCGCCTGTTCATCGGTCAACGGCAAATTGAAACGGTTACGGAAGGCGATCAACGCGTCCTTGTCGAGTTTCTTCTGCTGGTGCACGGTCATCTTGCCCTGCCCGGCATCGCCCATGCCGAAGCCTTTCTTGGTCTGCGCCAGAATCACCGTGGGCTTTCTGCCCTCGCGCATCGCGCTTTGGTAGGCGGCGAAAATCTTCACCACGTCGTGGCCACCGCGTTTGAGGCGGTCGATCTGTTCATCGGTCAGGCCCTGGGCCAGATGTGCCAGGGCTTCGTTCTGGCCAAAGAACTGATCGCGGTTGAAACGCCCGTCTTTGGCAGCGAACGTCTGGAACTGGCCATCGACCGTGGCGGACAGGGCCTTGACCAGCGCGCCGTCGTGATCCCGGGCAAACAGTCCGTCCCAGTCAGAGCCCCAGACCAGTTTGATGACGTTCCAGCCGGCCCCACCGAACAGCGCCTCCAGCTCGTCGATGATGCGACCGTTGCCCCGCACCGGACCGTCCAGACGCTGAAGGTTGCAGTTGACCACCCACACCAGATTATCCAGCCCTTCGCGTGCCGCCAGCGTCAGGGCCGACATGCTTTCCGGCTCATCCATTTCACCGTCGCCGAACACCCCCCAAACGGTGCGCCCGGCGGTGTCTTGCAAGCCGCGGTGTTCCAGGTAACGCATGAAACGCGCCTGGTAGATCGAGCTGATCGGACCGATGCCCATCGAGCCGGTCGGGAACTGCCAGAAGTCCGGCATCAACCACGGATGCGGATAACTCGACAGGCCCCGGGCGCCATTGGCGCGTGCGCCGATCTCTTGCCGGTAATGCTGCAAGTCCTTCTCTTCGAGGCGGCCTTCCAGAAAAGCCCGTGCATAAACGCCCGGCGCCGAGTGCGGCTGGTAGAACACCAGATCGCCGCCGCTGGTTTCTGTGCGCGCCCTGAAGAAGTGGTTGAAGCCCACCTCAAACAAATCGGCGGCGCTCGCGTAGCTGGCGATGTGGCCGCCAAGTTCCCCGTAGGCCTGGTTGGCCCTCGCCACCATGACCAACGCGTTCCAGCGCATGATCGAGGCCAGGCGTTCTTCGAGCGCCAGATCCCCCGGGAACACCGGCTGCTGCTCAACGCTGATGGTATTGATGTAGGGCGTGCCGTGACGGGGTCGCCAATTCATCTCGCAGGTGCTGGCCAGCGTCACCAGCATGTCCATGATCTGCCGGGCCTGCCCGGCGCCGCCATGGGCGATGACCGATAGCAAGGCATCGCGCCATTCAGCGATTTCCTCGGCATCTTCCGTGGTCTGGCCGGGTAACTGGGCATGAAGATCGGACGGGTTCATGGGCATCTCCTGCAAAAGGCTGATTCGTTATCAATGCGCGGTGGAGGGTTTGCTCGGGCCAGGCTTTTGACCTGCTCGACCGCTTCGATGACGGAGCGCTCGGTCCGGGCATCCCGGGCTATCGGGTAAATATTGATTCTGCGCTTGGGCAAATCGCGTAAAAAGCGCTTATCCAGTTCGCCAGCCACGACAAGGCAGTAATCACAGGTGGATGTGTGCGCTTCAAACATTCCAGCGGCCATCGGCGCGACATCAACCTGCATCAGTGCAATGTTTTCAAAACAACTGAAACTGTGGTGAATCAACTCTAGATGTTCACTTCCCAGTCCAGCAGTGATCACCACAATGCGCGTGCCACTTGAGGGCTCGCGCATCCATTTCCTGGCGTTATTACAACGGTCGGCAGATCGGCTCATAGGCGTTGCCTTTCTTATTGGGTGTGTTTGATTGAGCGGGCGAAGACATCCGCTAAATAACGTAGCGCTCCTGCAGCACGCTTTTCGCCAGACTCCGGGTCGCCAACAAAACGGCTTCCACCTGTCGATCCATCGCTGCATGGGTTGAGGCGACGGTTCCCAGGTCGACGACGCGCAGCGAGTGACCGCAGACGGATCCCAGCCAGGTCAGGCCCGGCACCGTGCCGACTTCGACGTCCAGTAAAAAACTGCTTTTGCACACGCCGCGCAGCAATTGACGGGCATCACACGCTTGCTCGGGGCTGGACCCGACCCGCAACCAGTCGAGCATCAATGCCCTGCATTGCTTGACGGCCAGGTAAGCCACCTGATCCCAGTCGTCGATGGCCACGTGCAGCTGGTCGATCATGTATTTGGGCAATGCGGCACTGGTCACGATGACCACCCCGGCATCCGCCGAGGGTTCCTTGATCCAGACGGCGGATTGCGATATCGCATGCATGGCGCTACTCCTGGCGGTTGAACGTTGTCCCCTTTCCTGTAGGAGCCGGCTTGCCGGCGATGAGGCCCGTGGGTTTTGCATCGATCTCAAGGCCGCCATCGCCGGCAAGCCGGCTCCTACAAGGGTTCGGTGACAGACACGAAAATGTGAACAACACAATCCACTGTAGGAGCCGGCTTGCCGGCGATGAGGCCCGTGAGTTCTGCATCGATTTCGAGGCCGCCATCGCCGGCAAGCCGGCTCCTACAGGTTTGTGATCAGCCGTTACGGAACAGGAAGCTGTAGGCATTCAGCGCAGGCACCCCGCCCAAGTGTGCGTAAAGCACTTTCGAGCCTTCAGGGAACTCGCCACGGCGAACCATTTCGATCATCCCGTGCATGGATTTCCCTTCGTACACCGGGTCGGTCAGCACGCCTTCAAGTCGGCCGCACAGGCGGATGGCTTCCAGCGTGCCGTCGTTGGGCAAACCGTATTCCGGATAGGCAAACCGTGTGTCGAGCACCACATCTTCTTCGGTGATTTCGCGCCCCAGCTCCACCAATTCAGCGGTGTGCCGGGCGATACGCAGGATCTGTGCCTTGGTTTTTTCCGGTTTGGCCGAAGCGTCGATACCGATGACATTCTTCGAACGGCCGTCGGCGGCAAACCCGACCACCATGCCCGCCTGGGTGCTGCCGGTCACCGAGCAGACCACGATGTAATCGAACTTGAAGCCGAGTTCTTTTTCCTGCTGGCGGACTTCCTCGGCGAAACCGACGAAGCCGAGACCGCCATACGGATGCTCGGAACAGCCCGCCGGGATCGGAAACGGTTTGCCGCCGCGCTCAACCACATCGTTCATCGCCTTTTCCCAGCTGGGCCGGATACCGATGTCGAACCCGGCGGCGTCCAGTCGTACATCCGCGCCCATGATGCGAGACATCTCGATGTTGCCAACGCGGTCATACACGGCATCGGAGTAGTTCACCCAGTTTTCCTGGACCAGCACGCACTTCATACCCAGGTGTGCGGCAACGGCAGCGACCTGGCGGGTCTGGTTCGACTGGATCCCGCCGATGGACACGAGGGTGTCGCAGCCCTGCTCGATGGCCTCGGGAATCAGGTATTCAAGCTTGCGCGTCTTGTTGCCACCGAAGGCCAGGCCACTGTTGCAGTCTTCACGTTTGGCATACAGCTCGACCTTGCCGCCCAGGTGTTCGCTGAGGCGTTTCAAGGGGGTGATGGGCGAAGGACCGAAGGTCAACGGATAGCGTTTGAAACGATTCAGGTTCATGACTCTGCTCCTTGATTATTGGATATCCAAGCGCCAGACCGAAAGGCAAACAGGCTGCATTCCAGGTTCTTTCAGAGGGGCTTCGATGAGTTCAATATTAAGAACAAAGCCAAAAATATGTGTTGCAAGTTTCAATACATTAAAGAAACATAAATCGCCGCCTATCACTTCAAACAACTTTTTATTGCGTAGAAATCCATATGAACGCAACAAATACTCACAAGAAAACCGGCACATCCAGCCCGGAGCCACACCCGCTGGACCGCACCGACCGCGCCATTCTCAAGGCGCTGCAACGCGACGCTTCCATCTCCAATGTGGCGCTTGCCGAGAAGGTCAAACTGAGTGCGCCGGCGTGTTTGCGCCGCGTTGAACGCCTCAAGCAGGCGGGTTTGATCAAGGGCATCGTCGCGTTGCTGGACAATGACGCGCTGGATGCGGGCATGGTGGTGTTGATCGGCGTGGTGCTGGACCGCTCGACGCCGGAATCCTTCGCTGCCTTCGAGGCTGCGGCGCAAAAGGTTTCCGGCTGCATGGAATGCCATGTGGTGACGGGGGAATTCGACTACTTCATGTTGATACGAACCAAGGACAGCAACAGTTTCAACCGCCTGCACGCGGAGCAATTGTTGTACCTGCCCGGTGTGCGGCAGATTCGTTCGTTCATGGGGTTGCGCCAGGTGGTCTCGACGCCGCAGATACCTCTTTGATGGCCCGTGTCAGCCGCGCAACTTGCGCGGTGACCGGGCCCGATCCCGCTTTATTGACCCGGTTTGGCCACCGCCACGCGCCACACCTTGTTACCGACATCGTCCGCCACCAGCAGCGCACCGCTCTGATCAAGCGCTACGCCCACCGGACGCCCTTGAGCCTCGCCTTCGCCATTGAGGAAACCGGTAAGGAAATCCACCGGTAAACCTGAAGGCTTGCCGTCGCTGAACGGGATGAACACCACCTTGTAGCCGGCCTGCGGATTGCGGTTCCACGAGCCGTGTTCGCCGATGAACACGCCATTGGCGAAAGCGCTGGGCATGCCGCGCGAGTCAGAGAACGCCAGGCCCAGCGGTGCGACGTGGGTGCCCAACGCGTAATCCGGGGCGATGGCCTGGGCCACCTTGTCCGGGCGCGGCGGCTCAACCCGGGTGTCGACGTGGTTGCCGTAGTAACTCCATGGCCAGCCGTAAAACGCGCCGTCTTTTACCGACGTCAGGTAATCCGGCACCAGGTCGCTGCCGATTTCGTCGCGCTCATTGACCACGGTCCACAACTGGTTCGAACCGGGTTTCCAGGCCAGGCCGTTGGGGTTGCGCAGACCGCTGGCAAACAGACGCTTGTCTGCGCTTTTAACGTCAACTTCCCAGATGGCCGCCCGCCCTTCTTCGGCCTCCAGACCGTTTTCGCCAACGTTGCTGTTGGAGCCCACGGTGACGTAAAGCTTGGTGCCCTCAGGGTTGGCGAGCACGTTCTTGGTCCAGTGGTGATTGATACCGGCAGGCAGATCGGTGACTTTCACCGGCGTCGCCGTGATCTCGGTTTGCCCCTCGCTGTAAGGCACCTTGACCAGGGCGTCGGCGTTGGCGATGAACAGCTCGTTGCCCACCAACGCCATGCCGAAGGGTGACGTCAGTCCACTCATGAACACCGTGCGCAGTTCTGCGTGACCGTCACCGTCGGCATCGCGCAACAAAGTGATTCGATTGGCGCTGGGCGCATCGGCGCCGACACGGCCCATCACAAAACCCATCGCGGTGCGCCGCGCCCAGGCCAGCGGACCGCTGCCACCGTCAGTGGCGCCTTCAGGCATCGGCGGGTGATTGCTCTCGGCGACCAACAGATCGCCATTGGGCAATCTGTAGATCCAGCGCGGGTGGTCGAGGTTTTCGGCCAGGGCCGTCACCGTGAAACCGGCGGGCGCTTTCGGCTTGTCGCTGCCGGCCCAGCCGATGGCCTTGGACACCTTCAACGTCGGGATCAGCGTAGTCGTGGGCTCAGGCAACTGCGGGCTCGGGCCGACACTGGCCTGCGGCGGCAGTTTGGAAGATTCACCACACGCGGTGAGCAACGCGGCAGCGGTCATCAAGAGCGCCAGTCGGCGGGAGACAGTCATGGTTCGAACCTCGCAATGGCCATCCGTGGGCCAATTTAGGAATAGGCAAAATCCCGTCGAGTATCGCGGCGCCGATTCGTTTCAAACACCGCGCGCGCCACAAATCAATTTTGCCTGAATCGCACGAATGCAAACGTCCAATGCCGGGCACTATCCCTGACAAAGACGCAACCCACTGTAGGAGCCGGCTTGCCGGCGATGGGGCCCGAGAGTTTTGCATCGATTTCAAGACCGCCATCGCCAGCAAGCCGGCTCCTACAAGGGTTTGGTGGCGGGCACGAAAAAGGTGAACAACACGATCCACTGTAGGAGCCGGCTTGCCGGCGATGAGGCCCGTAAGGTTTGCATCGATTTCAAGGCCGTCATCGCCGGCAAGCCGGCTCCTACAAGGGTTTGGTGGCGGGCACGGGAAAGGTGAACAACACGATCCACTGTAGGAGCCGGCTTGCTGGCGATGGGGCCCGGAAGGTTTACATCGACTCCAAGGCCGTCATCGCCAGCAATCAGGCGGGATTCAGCAGTGCCTCGCGCAGCAGCCTGGCCGCCGGCGAATCCGGTACGCCTTTGCGCGACACCAGTTCATAGGGTTCGCTGCGTGAGGTGATCGGCAGCGGCAGCGTGGTGGTGAAGCCGTAGCCGGAGCAGAACTTCGCTACGTCGGTCGACACCAGTGCGACGAGGGTCGGGTTTTCCTGGAGCAGCGACAGAGTGGCGAAGGCCGAGGTGGTTTCCAGCAAATGCACCGGGAAACGCAGGTCGGCCTCATGAAACTCGCGCTCCAGCAACAGCCGCATCGGCATGTTGGCGCGATAGACGACCCAGCGGTAATCCACCAGGTCTTTCAACGACAACTGGCGGGCATAGGCGAACGGATGCTGGGTGCTGGCGATCACCGCCAGGGTTTCCTCGACGAAGGTCGAGCTCTCATACAAGTAGGGGGTGGTGCTGATGGTGGTACGGCAGATCGCCAGGTCCAGGCGCCCGGCATCGAGCTGGCTGAGCAGCGCGGCGCTGGTGTCTTCGACAATCTCGATGGACAGCTTCGGGTTGTCGGCGATCACCCGGCTGATCGCCGTGGTCAGCAGCGGCACGGCGCCCATGATGGTGCCGACCGACACGCGTCCGCCCTCGCCGCTCATGATGCCGATGATCTCTTCGCGCAGGTGCGCAAGGTCAGTCTGGATCAACCGCGCGTACCGGATGACCGAACGCCCGGCGTCGTTCGGCTCAAGCCCGCGGTTAGTGCGGGTGAACAGCGCAGTGCCGAAAGTGGTTTCAATTTCTTGCAGCGCCTTGCTCGCGCCGGGCTGGGTCAGCGCGACCTGTTTGGCCGCGCCCAGCAACGAGCCGTGCTCATCCAGGGCGATCAGCAAACGGAGCTGCTTGACGTGCAGGCGGGACATGATCGAGTTCAGTGAGGGCGTCATCAGGGTTAACTAAAAGTTATAGAGGTATCGAAAGTTGTCAGTATCGAGGCTGGCCAAGACGGCCCTATAGTCCACCCCACAGCCAGGCAATGCAATGGGTTTGACCAGAGCGCGAAAGCCCTCCTGCCCCAGACCGGTTGCAACAATAACAATCCTGTATAACTTGTGGTGAATCATGTCACTCATCAATTACGTCACCAAAATCCAGTTCGGCTACGACAGCCTGCAGCACCTGGCCGCCGAAGCCGAGCGCGCCGGCATCACCCGGCCGCTGATCGTCACCGATGTCGGCGTGCGCAATGCCGGCATCGTCGACAAAGTCATCGCCGCCCTCGGCAGTGACCGCGCACCGACAATTTTCGACGCCACCCCGCCCAATCCGAATGAACACGCCGTGCGTGAAGCCGTGGCCCAATACCACCTCGGCGAGTGCAACGGCATCATCGCTGTCGGTGGCGGTTCATCGATCGATCTGGCCAAGGGCGTCGCGGTCTGCGCCACCCACGACGGTCCTCTGCAAAGCTTCGCGGTGATTGAAGGCGGACTGGATCGCATCACCTCGGCCACCGCGCCGCTGATTGCAGTTCCGACCACGGCGGGCACCGGTAGCGAGGTGGGTCGCGGCGCCATCCTGATCCTCGACGATGGTCGCAAGGTCGGCGTTATCTCCCCCTATGTCGTGCCGCGCGTGGCCATCTGCGATCCGGAGTTGACCCTCGGTCTGCCGCCCATGCTCACCGCCGCCACCGGCATGGACGCTATCGCGCATTGCATCGAAACGTTCATGGCCCCGGCCTTCAACCCTGCCGCAGACGGCATCGCCCTCGACGGCCTGTGGCGTGCCTGGGAACACATCGAACGCGCGACCGCCGAGCCCGGTGATCGCGAAGCGCGGATGAACATGATGAGCGCGTCCATGCAAGGCGCGCTGGCCTTCCAGAAAGGACTGGGCTGCGTGCACAGCCTTTCCCACGCCTTGGGCGGCATCAATCCGAAACTGCACCACGGCACTTTGAACGCGATTTTTCTACCGGCGGTCGTGCACTTCAACGCCAACGCCCCGACCGTCCGCGACGAGCGCAAACTGGAACGACTGCGCCATGCCATGGGCCTTGAGGCCGACGCGAACATCGGCGCAGCCATCGAAGACATGACCAAACGCCTGGGCCTGCCGACCCGCCTGAGCCAGATCGGCGTCGATGAAAGCCTGTTCGCCGGCATCGTCGAGGGCGCGTTGCACGATCACAGCCACAAGACCAATCCGCGCGAAGCATCCTCGGCGGACTACCTGTCGATGCTCGAACAATCGCTGTAAGCAGCCGCTGCCCAACAACAATAAATCAGGAGGCAACCGCGCCGTCGATCTCACCCCCCGAGCATCGACGACAGCGGAACAATCATGAAGCCCACCGTCCTTATCGAACGGCAAGACGCCATTGCCATCGTCACCCTCAGTCATCCGGGAAAGATGAACGCCCTGACCCTGTCCATGTGGCAAGACCTGGGTGACGTCATGACCGAACTGTCCGCCGACCTCAGCGTGCGTTGCGTGGTGTTGCGCGGTGCGGGCGAACAGGCCTTTGCCGCCGGCGCCGATGTCGGCGAGTTTCCGAGCGTGCGCGCCAACCAGGCGCAAGCCCGACACTATGCCGAAGTCACTTCAGCGGCGATGCGCGCGGTTGTCGACTGCCCGCACCCGGTGATCGCGATGATCCACGGCGTGTGCGTCGGCGGCGGTCTGGAAATCGCTGCACTCTGCGACCTGCGCATCTGTGGCACGTCCAGCCGCTTCGGCGCGCCGGTCGGCAAGCTCGGGCTGGTCATGTCCTATGACGAAATGGCCGGGCTGGTGGCGCTGGCGGGACGCTCGACGACCCTGGAGATTCTCCTTGAAGGCCGCATTCTCGACGCCAACGACGCCTACGTGAAAAACCTCGTGACCCGCGTCGTACCGGATGCCGAAGTCGAATCCGAAACCCTCGCCACCGCCAAACGCATCATCAACGGCGCCCCGCTCGTCGCCCGCTGGCATCGCCAGGCGGCACGACAACTGGAAGCGGGCATCGCCCCCACCGTCGAGCAGATCGACAGCAGTTACTCCTGCTACGAAACCGACGATTTTCAGATCGGCCTGAACGCGTTCATCGCCAAAGCCAAACCACAATTCGAGGGCAAATAACATGGGACCGCTGACAGGAATGCGCGTGGTAGAACTGGCTCACATCATGTCCGGCCCGGTGTGCGGCATGATGCTGGCCGACATGGGCGCTGACGTGGTGAAGGTCGAGAAAGTCCCGGACGGTGATGATTCGCGCCGCTTCTCGCCGATCATGGCCAGCGGTGAATCCGCTTCGTTCATGGTGGTCAACCGCAACAAGCGCGGGATCGGCCTGAACCTTAAAACCGAGGGCGGCCGCGACGTTCTGCGCCGCCTGCTGATGGACGCCGACGTGGTCACGGAAAACTACCGCGCCGGCACCATGGAAAAATTCGGCCTCGGTTACGAAACCCTGAAAACCCTCAACCCCGGGCTGATCTACTGCGCGATTTCCGGTTACGGCCGCAGCGGGCCGTTCGGCGAGAAAGGCGGTTTCGACCTGATCGCCCAAGGCATGAGCGGCATGATGAGCATGACCGGCGAAGCCGGGCGTGAGCCGGTCAAGGCCGGTTCGCCGGTGGCCGACATCAACTCCGGCATCCTCGCCGCCCTCGGCATCTGCGCCGCGTATGCCGCGAAACAGAAAACCGGCCTTGGGCAGATGGTTGACACCTCGCTGTTCGAAGCCGGCCTGCAACAAATGTACTGGCCAGCAGCGGCGTATTTCGCCGACGGCACCATCCTGCCAAAAATGGGTTCGGCGAACTCCACCAGCGCGCCGTATCAGGTGTTCCGCACGGCGGACGGCTGGATCAACATCGGCGCCGCCAACCAGGCCAACTACGAACGACTGGTCGAGGCGCTGGCCGTTCCGCAATTGAAAGCCGACCCACGCTTCGCCAGCAACGCCTTGCGCATGGAGCATCGCCTGGCGCTGGTGGAAATCCTCAACGAAGTGCTGGTCGCACGCACCACGGATGAATGGATGGTGTTGTTCGACAGCCTCGGCCTGCCTGCCGGGCCGGTCCTCGACATCGCCGCCGCGTTGGCCCACCCGCAAACCAAGGCACGCGGCATGGTCGTCGAGACCGAACACCCGACCGAAGGCCGGGTGCGCGGCATGGGCTTGCCGATTCACTTCTCCGACATGGACAACGCCGCGCCACCGACCAGCCGCCCTGCACCGCTGCTCGGCGAGCACACCCGCGAAGTGCTGAAGGAAAGCGGGTATGCGGAAAACGAAATCGACGAGTTGATTCGCACCCAGGCGGTGGTCGCACTCGCTTCCTGAACCGAACTGTGTGGGAGCGAGCCTGCTCGCGATGGACGTTAACGAAAACGCGTTTTTGGCTGGATAAACGCGGCGCCCTCAGGTCCATCGCGAGCAGGCT